>CALVUL010000049.1 GCA_944363555.1 uncultured Clostridia bacterium | reverse complement strand
TACGACTGGGTGGGCGTCAACCTCGGTTTCGATCCGAAACCCCGCCAGATCGAGTTCGCGCGGCTCAACGTTACCAACCTCGTGATGAGCAAGCGCTATCTGAAAAAACTGGTGGAAGAAGGCGCGGTGGACGGTTGGGACGATCCCCGCATGCCCACGCTTTCGGGGCTGCGCCGCCGCGGCGTGCCCGCGGAAGTGCTCAAAGATTTCTGCGCCCGCGTGGGGGTGAGCAAAGCCAATTCCGAGGTGCAGATCTCCTATTTCGAGGCGTGTTTGCGCGAATACATGAACCTGCGCGCGGAGCGCGCCATGGCGGTGCTGAAACCGCTGAAAGTCGTCCTCACCGATTACGAGGGGGAGGAGGAACTGGATTTCGAGATCAATCCTTCCGACGGGGAAAACCGCACGCGGAAGATCTCCTTTTCCAAAGAACTCTACATCGACGCGGATGATTTTTCCCTCGATCCGCCGCCGAAATACCACCGGCTGAAAAAGGACGGGTACGTGCGGCTGAAAAGCGCGTACATCATCCGCTGCGACGAGGTCGTGTTCGGCGAAAACGGCGAAATAAAGGAACTTTTGTGCTCGCACGTTCCCGCCTCGAAAAGCGGCAGCGACAGCAGCGGCGTCAAAGTAAAGGGCGTGATCCAGTGGGTGGACGCAAAGACGGCGAAGGACGCGGAGATCCGCCGCTACGAACATCTTTTGAAGGACGAAGCGTACGCGGGGCAGGATTTTTCCGAACGGATGAACGCCGATTCCGTACACGTTTTCGCGGGGAAGGCGGAGCCGTACGTTTTCGAGCGCGACATTCCCGTGCAGCTGATGCGCGTCGGGTATTTTAAGCGGCTCGAAACGAAAGACGGGAAAATTGTGCTTTCGGAGATCGTTTCTCTGAAAGACAATTTCAATAAATAAGTAAAGCAAACGAAAAACGCGCCTTCGGGCGCGGAGCGGAGGAACAAGTTGAACGTAAATTTACTCTTTGCCGCGGGGACGGCGATCGACATCGCCGTTGCGGCGATCCTCGTTCTCACGGCGATCGTGGGGCTGTTTACCGGTTTCATGAAAAACGGGCTGAACAATCTGTGTTTCGCGGCGAAGATCGTTCTCGCCGTGCTGCTTGTGCCCGCGTTGAAAGGCGTCGGCTTTATCGGCGGCTTGCAGGACGGCATCGCGTCGGCGTTGAGTTTTCTGAGCGCGGAAATGCAGGCGTCCGTCGCGGGCGCGGCGGTGAGCGTCATTCTCTTCATCGTGCTCTATATCCTGCTCAGCGTGGCGTTTTGGCTGGTGAAAAAACTGCTGCGCGCCCTCATCAAGCCCGAACGGGGGGTCGGGAAACTGCTCGACAGGCTGTTCGGCGCGGTGTTCGGCGTGGCGTTTTACGCGGTGGTGCTCTTCACCCTGCTGGGGGTCGTCGGCACGCTGCCGGCGGAGGGGGTGCAGAACGCCCTTGCGGAAAGCAAGTTGCAGAAGATGAATTTCATGCAGTCTTTCTGCGACGAAAATCTCAACCTCGGCAACCTGCTGGGATCTTTGGAGAATCTCGTTCCCGCGGCTCCCGAAGGGGAAACGCCGCCGGAGGGAGAAGAACCTTCCGGCGGGGAGACGGGCGAAACCGAACCGCCTGCGGAAGGCGGGGAAATTGAAAACGGCGGGGAAGAAACGCCGCCCGAAGCGTAACGGCGCGGGCGGAACCGCCCGTAAAAGGACGGCGGTCGCATTGCGGCCGCCGTCGGCATATCCGCGCGGGGCGGATCAGCGGAAAATATCCTTGGCGGCGAGGATCTCCCCGCTCGCTCCGTCCATTAAAAAGGCGTGCGTTCTGCCCGAAGCGCCGGTGATGCCCACGTACCAGTACGCTTTTTCGCCGCGCACGTTGACCTTCGCGGCGATCTCGCCGCAAAACACCCCGTTCTGCATATAGGAATTCACGAGTTCGGGTCGGTTTGCCGCCAGCGCGTCGAGCACGCCGTCGAGAGAAAGGGTGTTTTCCGGCAGCAGCGAGGTCATCGTTACCGTTTCCTCCCTGCCGTTTTCGCGCAGGATCACATCGAAAGTCTGCTGCGAAAAGGGCATTTCGAAACGCGCCTCGTAGGCGAACGTTACGGGATTGAAGACGAAATTTTCCGTATGGGCTTCGCCGTCGACGACGACGGTGGCGGAAACGGTCTCCTCGCGTTCTTCGCCGCGCAGGGTCAGCGCGAGCAGCCTTCGGGTTTCGCCCGCTTCGCCGTCGGGTTTTCCGTCGGTTTCAAAAAAGCCGCTTCTGCCGCGCAGCGCGTAGTTTTCGCTTTCGCCGGCGTATACGTTTTCCGTCAGTTCGCTGACGTAGGGTTTCAGGGGGTTTTCCTTCGCGCAGCCGGCGAGCGTGAACGCCGCGGCGAGCGCCAATGCGATCGATGCGAATTTTTTCATAGCGGTAAATCTTATGCGCAAGGCGGGGCGGATATGCAGCGGAACGGAAAATGTGAAAAAACGTCGCTTTCCGTCGAGGAAAATCGAAAAGAACACTTGCTTTTTTTTCCGCATTTTGTTACAATGAGAAAAAGTCTTTACACCCTTTGAACGCGAGAGGGCGCATATATGGGAAAAGTTATCTTGAAAACGGCGCTCGTAACGCTCGGCTCCCTGCTGGCGGCGGCGCTCATACTCGTGGCGGCGCTCACGATGTTCACCCCCCGCACGATGTCGATGGTGTTCGACGAACTGGGGGGCGAAAGGATTTCGCTGTGGTATATCGAACTCAGCTATCAGAAATCCGGTTCCGCGGAGGATCTGACGGATCTTTTCGTGAAATCGGTCAGCGCGGGGGACGACGGCAGAACGGCGAAATACGGAAAGGAACTGGGCGAACGGGAAGATTTCGCCGCGATCTGCGAAGAGGAGGACGGCAGGGTACAGGATCAGGACCTTCCTTTTGAAACGTCCTTTGCGTCTTACGTATACGGCAACACCGCCGCGGCGATACGCGCCGCGGAAGGCGCGGCGGCAGCCGTGGCGTACGCCGCGGAAAAGACCCCCGCGGATTATCCGCCGGACAACCCCTTTCAGATCCTTTTGTATTCCGAGGGCGCGGAGAGCGACGCGGAACTGCTCGCTTTGCTTGCGCCCGCCATCGCCGGTTTCGATGGGGAAAGAGCGGCGGCGGATCTCGAATATTTGCAAAGTTTATTACAACATTGACATAAAGGAGTGAATTTTCATGGGTAAGATAGTGAAGGAAGGCTTTACTTTCGACGACGTTCTTTTGATTCCGCAGGCGAGTTCCGTGCTGCCCAATCAGGTGGATCTGTCCACGCAGCTGACGAAGGACATCAAACTGAACGTGCCGCTGATGAGCGCCGCCATGGACACCGTTACGGAAAACCGTATGGCGATCGCCATGGCGCGGGAGGGCGGCATCGGCATCATTCACAAGAACATGTCGATTGAAGAGCAGGCGTCGAACATCGACAAGGTGAAAAGGAGCGAACACGGCGTCATCACCGATCCGTTCTATCTTTCCCCCGAAAACACCGTCAGCGAGGCGGTCGCCCTGATGGAAAAATACAGGATCAGCGGCGTGCCCATCACGAAGAACGGCAAACTCGTGGGCATCCTTACCAACCGCGATCTGCGTTTCGAAAGCAATTTCGATCAGCCCATCGACAACGTGATGACCAAGGAAAACCTCGTCACGGCGCCGGTGGGAACTTCCCTCGAAGAGGCGCAGCGCATCCTCGGCAGGCACAGGATCGAAAAACTGCCCATCGTGGACGAAAAAGGTTACCTGAAAGGGCTGATCACCATTAAGGATATCGAAAAAGCGATCCAGTATCCCAACTCCGCCAAGGATAAGAACGGGCGGCTGCTCGTCGGCGCGGCGGTAGGCACGTCGGCGGACACCTTCGAACGGCTGGCGGAACTCGTCAAGGCAAAGGTGGATATCATCACCATCGATACGGCGCACGGGCATTCCAAGGGCGTGCTGGACATGATTTCGAAAGTCAAGGCAAAGTACCCCGATCTGCCCGTCATCGCCGGCAACGTGGCTACGGCGGAAGGCACGCGCGCCATTCTGGACGCGGGCGCGGACGTCGCCAAAATCGGCATCGGGCCCGGGTCGATCTGTACGACGCGCGTCGTCGCCGGCATCGGGGTGCCGCAGTTCACCGCCATCATGGATTCGGCGGAAGTCGCCGATAAGATGGGCAAGCGCATCATCGCCGACGGCGGCATCAAGTACAGCGGCGACATCACCAAGGCGCTGGGGGCGGGCGCTTCCGCCGTCATGATCGGCAGCCTGTTCGCCGGCACGCTGGAAAGCCCCGGCGAAATCGAGATCTATCAGGGCAGAAGTTTCAAGGTCTACCGCGGCATGGGTTCGCTTTCGGCGATGGCGTGCGGCAGCAAGGACAGATATTTTCAGGAAAACGCGAAAAAACTCGTGCCGGAAGGCGTGGAGGGGCGCGTGCCCTATCGCGGCGCGCTCAGCGAGATCGTATTCCAGCTGCTCGGCGGCATCCGCGCGGGCATGGGGTATTGCGGCATGCCGACCATAGACGATCTCAGGAAGAAGGCACAGTTCGTGAAGATCACCAACGCCGCCCTCATCGAGAGCCACCCGCACGATATTTCCATCACCAAGGAATCGCCCAACTATTCGCCGAAGATGTAAAAACGGCGTTTTTGCGGGCGGCGGGCAAAAAAATTTCCCGAAACGCCTAAAAAACGCTTGCCAAACGGCGTGAAAAAATGTAAACTGTATAAAGTAACGGAAGTCCCCGCGGGGGATTTCCCTCATGCGGATGTGGCGGAATTGGCAGACGCGCAGGTTTCAGGTTCCTGTGGTAACCCCGTGCAGGTTCAACTCCTGTCATCCGCACCAGCGTGAATTAACGCCTTCGGGCGTTAATTTTTCGGGGGCATAGCTCAGTTGGTAGAGCGCTTGAATGGCATTCAAGAGGTCAGGGGTTCGACTCCCCTTGTCTCCACCACGAATCGGCGCGGAATTCTGAGAAGAATTCCGCGCCGGTTTTCGATTTACGGGTATTTAAATTACTTATAAGGGAGAAAGAGTTGAAAAACGCTGTTTTACGCCTTGCGGCAGCGGCGCTGTGCGCCGCCGTCGCCGCCCTTCCGCTGAGCGGAGGGGCGGGCGCCCGACAATCGAACGGCGATTATTCTCTGCCCGGGTCGGAGGCGGTTACCCTCTCCGCGGCGGATCTCATCGCGGAAATATACGGCGAAACCCTTTCGGAAGAGGAAAAGGCCGTCCTTTCGGCGTATGAAGATCCGCGCCTTTCCTATGCGGCGCAGGTGCCGGCGGCGCTGGTTTCCGCCGATTTCGAGGGCGGGGAACTTGTCTTGCGCGCGGAAGAGTACGCCTATACCGCCGCAAACGGCGGGGACGCCGTGTTTTATCCTTCGCGGGTCGCCGTGGGGGAAAAGGAAGCCGCTTTCGCGCAGGAAGGCGGCGCGTACGCCGCGCGGCTCGACGCCGTCAGGGAAGACGGAGAATACGCCGAGATCGAATACGCCGCGCGGTTTTCCGTTCCGGCAAAACAGGTCAACGCCGCGGCGAACGCCGCATACGAGGCGGGGAAAGCCGCCGCGGAGGAGATCGCCGCCGAAACCGCCGCATACGAGGCCGCGCTTGCGGCATACGAGCGCGCTTCGGCCGAGTACGCCGCGTATCTTGCCGCCCTCGAACGATACGAAGCGGATTCCCTTGCGTACGACGAGTATAAAAAGGCATACGCGCTGTGGAAGGATAAATACGCCGTTTACGAAGATTATTTAAATGCGCTCGCCGCATACGAGGCGGGGGTGGACGCATACGAAAACTATCTCGCCGAAAAAGAGCGTTACGCGGCGGATCTGGCGGCGTACAGAAAGTACCTTGCCGATTACGCCGAATACGAAAAACAATACGAGATCTATTACGGGCAGTACGGTCCGACGATGGATAAGATCGGCCGCCATCTCGCGGCGATGGCGCTGCTCGATACGCCGATGACGGAATTGAACCGCACCGTGCGCGCCGCGGTGGAAGGGAGCACGGTAACGTCGGTCATCGAAAACAAACTGACGATCCACAACGTGTTCGGCGTACCCCTCGAAACCATCAACCGCGCGGGGGACGCCACGGAAAATCTCCGCAAGGTCTTCGCCGCGTATTTCGCGGCGGAAACCGACGCGGAACGCTATCTTTACTATACCCTCAATTACGAATTCATCGCGGAAAACGTCCGCGAACTGTTTGTTACGCTCGACGCGCTCTATCGCAACGCCAAGGTGAAAAACGCCGTCCTTTCGGAGGACAGGGAAGAACAGTACATCATCCTCGTGGCGCAGCTGTTCGTCGCCGCGCACGCGCTGACCGACGGTCCGGTTTACGACATCGACGGCAGGGCGCTGACGGAAGAGGGATGGACGATCGCTGGGCTGGCGAACGCCGCCCCCCGTACGGCGGCGGAAGTGCTGGGCGGAAAGGTCTACGAAGATCGGGACGACGCTTTCCCCGCGGAAGGGGGATACCCCGCCGGCGTGGTGATCCCCGTCGAGCCGGAACGGGTGGAAGAGCCCGTGCCGCCCGATCCCGTACGGATGCCCACGCCCCCGCAGGAAGAGGAGGACCCGGGGCCCGCGCCGGCGGAAGTAAAGCAGCCCGAACTGCCGGAAGAAAAGCCCCTTCCCGGGGAGGAACCTGTTCCCTACGCGCCGGAAGAGTCGCTGCAGAAACTGGCAAGCCAATACGAAACGGGCGTTTTTCACCGCAGGGCGGAACTGACGGAAGATTATTTTTACACCGCGCGCGCCTCCGCGCGGAAAAAACTCTACGACGTGGAGACCTTCACCGTTTATTTCCATTACGGCGAGGGCGGCATGGTGAACGTGGAGCGCGGCACGTACGCCCCCTATTACGGCGAAACGCCCGTAAAGGAATCGACGCCGCAGTACGATTATACCTTTGACTGCTGGGTGGACGAAGAGGGCGACCCCGTCGATCTGTCGCGCGCGGGGGAGGGCGCGGAAGGCGACGAACTGCACGTATATCCCCGTTTCACCGCGTCGCTGCGCTCTTATACGATCTCGTGGAAGGTCGGCAAAAACGTGCAAAGCGCCCTTCTTCCTTACGGGACGGACGCGGAAACGTACGCACCCGTGTCGCCGCAACTGCCGGACGACGGCTTGTATACCTTCCGTTTCGTCGGCTGGGATAAGGAAATCGTTCCCGTCGCGGCGGATGCGACGTACACCGCCGTGTTTGAAAAGAGTTTTCTTCTGACGTGGCATATCGGCGGCGATACGCATTATACGGCGGCTTACGCGGGGGAGGACGCCGCTCTGTACGCCCCCGCCGCGTCGCTTGCCGACGAAGGAAATCTTTATTACGAATTTATCGGCTGGGACAGGACGCCCTCCGCCGTCGCGGGGGACGAAACGTATACCGCGGTCTTTAAAAAGCGGTATCTGCTGGCGTTTTCGGACGGACGGGGCGCGGCGATCGCCGTCGGGGAGGACGGCTATACGGCGGACTGCACCGCCACGTACGACGAAACTTTCGACCTCGAACAGCTTTTGAAACGCGCGGAGGAAGCGGCGTGCGGCGTAACGCTGCTGCTGCGGAACGGGGAGGTCTTTTTCCCCTATTCTTCCGTGGCGGAAATGCGCCGCGAAAACGCGGGCGGCGTTACGGTGCGTTCGTCGCGCGGGAAGTACGGTTCTTACGAATTCGACTTCGGAGAAACGGGGGGCGGCTATGCCGCGCACGTTTTCTTCGCCGCGGCGGAGTACGACGAAACGCTGACGCAGCTTTTCACCCGCGCGGACGGGGAAAAAACGTATGTTTCCCACACGCGGGAAAACGGCGGTGTCCGTTTTACCGCGCAGACGGGGAAACGCTATACGCTCGCGGCGGAGTACGCCGTAACAACGCTCCCTTCGGCGTACGTTACCCTTTCCGCCGACGCCGCCGACGCCGCCGCGGGGGAAACGGTGCGCCTTACCGTCGGCACGCCGCCCGCCGGCGTGCTTTTCGAGGGCATACGGGTAACGGCGGCGGACGGCGAGGAGATCGCCGTGGAAAACGGCGCCTTCACGATGCCCCGCGCGGAAGTCGTGGCAGAGGCGGTGTGTACGCCCGTCGTGTACACGGTGTCCTTCGTTTCCGACGGCAGGGTGGTGATGAGCGGCTCGTACCGCTACGGAGAAACGCTGAACGCGCCGCAGAATCTCATCAAGGCGGACGACGGGGAATATTCCTATACCTTCGTCGGCTGGGATAAGGAAGTGGATCCTGTCGTTACGGAGAACGCCGTCTATACCGCGGTTTACAGGGCGGAACCCCTGCCGAAAGAGGATAAGCCGCTTTCGGGGATCGACAAACTGTTCGTCGCGGGGATCGTGCTGGCGTGCGTTCTGGGCGCGGCGGGCGTCGGCGCGGGCGCGTACTTCGTCGCGCGGCGGGTAAAACGCCGCAGGAACGGCGAAACCGGACGGAATCGATAAATCTGCGCCCCCGCGGAAAATTCCGCGGGGGCGTTTTTGCGCCGCGGGCGGCGGAAAGCGTTCCCGAAAAAAGAGGAAACATGGCGAAAAACGCAAAGATAAAGTTAATTTTTAGTAAATTCTTTAAAATTTCGGCACAGAAATAAATTTTATCTATTGACTTTTGCGTTAAGTTATTCTATAATAAAACTATATACGGGGGTATGTGTGCGCCCGTATCCGCGTTAAGCGGGGAAAAGAACGCTGCGCGCGCGGCGCGCAAAGGAGAAGGAAAATGAGAAGCATCGGTAAACGCATTTGGCTGATGATCGCGGCGGCGCTGGCATGCGTGGCAATGTTCGGGCTTGCCGTCGGCAATCTTGCGCCGAAGAAAGCGCAGGCGAGCGGAGAGGCGGTAACGTATTCCGCCGATTGGTATACGCTCTCCTATGACGGAGACGAAGTGGAGTTTCTGCTCAACGCGGATTACCATAACTGGAAAGATTTCTCCCTTTCGCAGGCGGACGAACTGATCGGGCAGGTCAAGGAAATCGCGTCCTCGATCGTGGAAGACAAACTGCTCTTCGCAGAGAGCGGGGAAGCGGCGGCAAACGCGCTGCGCGCGCCGGAACTTCCCTTTGAGCTCGACGAGATCACCGGCGCGAACGTGAGCGGGCTTTTGGAAGAATTTCTGAAAGGCGATCCCGCGGAAGTGGAGGAGACCGTTTCCCTCGTGCTGGACGGCAGTTACGACAACCTGCTCAACTACGCCGTCGACAAGGTGATGGATTACGTGCCCGAAGGGTACACCGCGGAGGACGTGAAACAGGGCGTTACCGAAATCGTGAGCGAAACGCTCGCGGGCAGGGTTTCCGAAGAAACCATCGCCGCCCTCAACGAGAAACTCGGCGAAACCGTCGTTACGGTTTCCGAAACGGAAGAGCCCTTCACCCTCGGCGTGCGGGACGTGCTCAACGCCGTCGAATCGATCGTCGTGGACGGCAAACCGGTCTACACGGTGGGCGAAGAAGGTTCTTCGATGAACGCCGAGGGCGTGAAAGCGATGCTCGGCAAGATCCCCCGTCCTTCCGAGATCGCGGGCTACGGGCCGGATGATCCCGTTTCCGTGAGTTACGACGTAATCGTGGATACGATGTTCGGCGACATCGCGGTGAAGGCGACCGCGGGGCTTGAAGGCGATACCGCTTACGTCAGAAAGGCGTGCGAATACATCGCAAAGGTCATCGACGTCGTTTCCGAAGGGGAAGGCTATACCGTAACCGTCAACGTGCCGGAAATTTCCGCGGGCAGGCTGCTGCGGCTGACGACGACCGGCGCGGTTTCCGACGAAGTGAAGGACCTCGCGTTCAAAGCGACGGATATGACGCCGGCGGAACTCAACGCGTACATACAGGATCTGGAAGTTTCCGAACTGCAGTCGCTGCTCAAAGGCATCGATTATCAAAGCGCGGGCGAACGTCTGCTGGACGCGGAATGGCTCTCTTCCGTCCTCGGCGTGAACATCACGCAGGAAAGGCTGGATAAGGCGCTCGATTACGTCCTCGCCTTCGCGCATAAGGACGTCGATTCCATCAGAACGCAGCTCGTGGATTTCCTCACGAAATATCTCGGCGAATTCGAAGTGCCCTCGCAGATCGACAGGCTGATCGAAGCGTATAAGAAGATCCAGCCCAAGATCCCCGATACCGCGGCGGAACTCAAAGAACTCGTCGCGCGGGCAGATTTTAACGAAAGAGTCGCTTATTATATCGACAAGATCGACGAACATCAGGATTATATCGACGCGGCGAAACGCGCCCTGCAGAAACTGATGAACGTGCTGCCCGAACGGCTGACCGATCGGTCGCTGTTCGATCTCATCGACGGCGAACGGGTGATCGCTGCGGCGAACGGCATTGAAGTTTCCCTCGGCAAGATCGGCGATTACATCGAACGGCTGAGTTCCGGTTTCGGCGGTAAGGTCAACGAATTTATCGGAAAGATCGTTTCCGTCATCGGCGATCCTTCCGTTACGGTGAATTTCGTGGTGGATCTGCCCCTGAACGGCGTTCACAAGATCACCTTTGTCGCCGACGAAACGGTCAACGGTCTGCTGCCAGCGGGCGCGGATCTCTCCGCTTTCGGCGCCGATACGATCGGCGGTAAAGCGGTGCTCGCTTGGGTGGATGAAAACGGCGCCGTTTACGAAAAAATGCCCGAAGAGGACGTCGTTTTATACGCGGTAACGGGTTTCGAGGCGTCGATGGCGGGCGTCGAAAAGACCTATGACGGCGAAACGGCGAAACTCGAAGTCGTTACGGCGGGCGAAGGTTACGCATATACGTACGCGTGGAAAAAGGACGGCGCGCCCCTCGGCGAAACCGGTTCCTTCATCGAAATCGTGAACGTTGCCGACAGCGGCGAATATACCTGTACGGTAACGGGCACGGGCAAATACGGCGAAGTCTTTGAACAAACGATCGCCGCTTCGGTATCCGTGGCGCAGGCGCAAAACAGCGTGAGCGACGCGCAGATCGAGGGCTGGACGTACGGCGAGACGGCGAAAACGCCTTCGGCGACGGCGGCGTTCGGCACGGCGGCGTTCAGGTATTTTGAAGAAGACGGGACCACGGCGATCGACGGCGTTCCCGAAAACGCCGGCAGTTATTACGTGCAGGCGTACGTCGCTGCGGACGCGGCGGGCAACTACACCGCGGCGGAAAGCAAACTTGTGCCTTTTGCCATCGCCAAAGCGGGGAATTCCATCACGTTGATGACAGCCGACGGGTGGACGTATGACGGCACGGCGCACGCGGCCGCGGCTGCTGCGGCTTACGGCACCCCCGTACTGACCTATTATACGGAAACCGATGAACCGCTCGACGGCGCGCCGAAAAACGCGGGCGTTTACTACGCGGTGGCCACCGTTGCGGAATCGGAAAACTATACGGGCGCGAGCAAACGCGTAGAATTTACCGTCGCGCAGCGCGAACTCGACTTCGCGGATGCGGACTGGAACGCGCTGACCTTCACCTACGACGGGGAAGAAAAGAGCGTTTCCTTCGATAAGGACGCCGTCGTCATCGTCGGCTATACCGGCGAACTCGATTTCGGTTTCGCCTATAAGGACGGCGCGGATTACGATTACGCCGCGACGGACGCGGGCAGTTACAAGGCGGGTTTCACCTTCGATAACGTCAACTTCAAAGCCCTCAACCTCGGCGAGAAGGACGACGTTGTGTGGACCGTAGCAAAGGCGGCGGTCTCCGTCGATAAAGACGACCTTGTGATCACCGTCGTGCAGGACGGCGCGGCGCCTTCGGAAGAACTCGAAGTGACGTACAACGGCAAGGAATACACCGTGCAGGTGAGCGGCTTGCCCGCGGGCGTGGTCGTTACGATGAGCGGCGATTACAAGAAAACGGAAGCCGGCAGTTATACCGCCGTTGCGACCTTCGCGCCGGAGGACGATAAGAACTATACCCTTTCCGGCGATACGGAAATAAAAATCGAATGGAGCATCGCGGAAGGCTCCGTCGTGCCGCCCGAACCGAGCGGCGAAACGCAGACCGCTTTGGACGGCGCGGTGGAAGTAACCGACAACACCGGTGCGGCGGACGGCTATGATCTCGCCGCCGAAGACGTTAGCGCCACGCTCGGAGACGTCGATCTTTCCGGCGTACTCGAAGAAGGGCAGAAGGGCGCGATCGGCGCCGCGTACGACATTCATTTTGAGGATGGCGGCGCGGAAAAACCGGTGAGCGGCAACTTCACCGTAAGGCTGCTCATCCCCGAAGATCTGCGCAGCGCGGAAAATCTGATGGTCATCCACATTGCGGACGACGGCGCCGTTACCGCGGTCGACGCCACGAGGGACGGCAACTATATGGAATTCACGGTAAACGGCTTTTCCGTTTACGCCGTCGTTGAAGTTACGGAGGATGTTCCCGAAGGCGGCAACTGGTGGATCTACGTGCTCATCGCCGTGGCGGTGATCATCATCGTGATCGTGATCATCCTGCTTTTGAGAAGGAAAAAGGATGAAGGCGACGGCGAACCCGCCCCCGAAGAGGAGAAGACGGAAGAGCCCGCCGAAGAGCCGGCGCAGGAAGAGGAAGAAACGCAAGAGGCGCAGGAAGAATCTGCGGCGGAAAGCGAAGAGCCCGCTCCCGAAGAACCGGAAGAAGAACCGGAGGAACCCGATGAACCGGACGGCGCAGCCCTTGCGGCGGCTGCCGACGCGGCGCAGCGGGAAGTGTACGACAGGAGTTATTACTCCCGTCTGGCGCAGGCGGACGACGAAGTCAAGAACTACTATTACGAAGTCCGCAACAGGATCCTTTCTTATCGGAAGATGACCAACCGCATCAGCTGGAATTACGAATCCTTCAACCGCGGCAGGATGCAGTGCATCAAGTTAAAGGTCCGCGGCAAGGCGCTGGTGATGTACATCGCCCTCGATCCGAACGAACTCAACGTGAACAAGTATCACCATCAGGATGTTTCCGACAAGGCGAAGTACGCGGAAGTGCCCACGATGATGAAGATCCGCAGCCCGCGCGGAATGAAATACGCGCTGGAACTCATCGATATGCTGCTCGCGGGCAAGCTGAATCTCGGCTTGAAGAAGGTGCAGCCCGAGCCGATCACCGTCGAATACGAAAGCGACGAGGCGCTGCTCGAAAAGGGTTACATCAAAGTGCAGTATACTTCCTTCGGTTTCGGCAAGGACTGATCCTGCCGCCGGCGGTAAAAACCATGTAACAAAAAACCCCTTG
Source organism: uncultured Clostridia bacterium (assembly GCA_944363555.1). Lineage (GTDB taxonomy): Bacteria > Bacillota > Clostridia > Christensenellales > Borkfalkiaceae > UMGS775. Next base: position 15,967 of record CALVUL010000049.1, on the reverse strand, counting down.
CCCCGCATTTTTTGCGGGGCAAGGCATTTACGGCGGGCGCGGTTTTTGCCGTAAAAGGGCGTTTTCGCCGGATTGGCGCAGTTTTTTAAAAAGCGGGGCGCAAGGGCGTTCGGCGCGCGGTTGCCGCGGCTTTTTGAACGGCAGGGGAGAGACGGGAGAAAGAAGATGATCGAACTGAGAAACGTCGATAAAATCTACGGCGAGGGCGAAGGCGCCGTGCACGCGCTGAAAAACGTGAGCATCACCATAGAGGACGGCAAATTTACCGCCATTTTAGGCAAAAGCGGCAGCGGAAAATCCACGCTGATGAACATCATCGGCGCCCTCGATACGCCCACTTCGGGGGAGGTGTTCGCGTGGGGCAGGAACCTCGGCGAAATGAGTGCGGACGAACTTGCGGATTACCGCAACAAGACGACGGGTTTCGTGTTCCAGTCTTTTTACCTCGAACCGACGTTCACCGTGCTCGACAACGTGGCGATGCCGCTGATCATCGCGGGGGAAAGCCGCAAGTCGAGGGAAGAAAAGGCTGTCGCCGTGCTGAAAAAACTCGGCCTCGAGGACAAGATCCGTAAAAAAGCCAACGAACTTTCCGGCGGGCAGAAACAGCGCGTTTCCATCGCGCGGGCGCTGGTGCACGATCCCGAGATCGTGCTGGCGGACGAGCCTACGGGGAACCTCGATTCCCAAAACGGCGCGGAAGTGATGGCGCTTTTGAGAAAGATCTGCGAATCGGGCAAGAGCGTGGTGCTGGTAACGCACAATATGGAGGACGCCAAAAACGCCGAAAACATCATCGACATCAAGGACGGCGTCGCCGTGATGCGGGGGAAAACGCCGTGAAGATCGCCGATATTTTCAAGATCGCATGGCATAATCTTTGGAACAACAAGAGCCGCACGCTGCTGACGGTGATCATCGTCGCCGTCGTCAGCACGCTGATGATGACCATTCTCCTGTTCGGCGCCGCCTTCAACGAGAACGTCGTCGATTTCAACAAAGCGCTTTTTAAAATCAACGGCACAAGTTATTCGCTTTCCGGCAAATGGACGGAGTCGCACAATACCGAAGATTATTTCATCGCCGCGGAAGAATACCGCACCCTCGTGGACACCGCGGAAAAATACGCGCACGTCGTCGATACGGCAAGCGTTTCGGCGGAAGTGAACGGGGGGCGGGAAAAGGACGAGGGCGGCGCCCTCTATATTTCCGAAGGGAACGACGCTCTCCCGCAAAACAACGTCGAATTCAACGTGTGGCAGCGTAACGACGATGTGGAAATGCTTTCGTCCTCCAACGTCGTTTTCGCCTGTTTCGAGTTTTTCAACCCCGCCGCGGAGGATCTGATCTACGAAGGCAGGGGGTGGTCTGCTGCGGACGCGGGCGGCAACGGGATCTGGCTGAGCGTCGACGCCGCCGAGCGGTTTGTCGGGTATTACGACGATCCTCTGGAAGTCGGCGATACCGTTACCCTCGCTTTCGTCAGGCAGTCCACGTATTTTACGGATTTCCGCGCGGAAAAAGCCGTGTATACGGTGGAGGGAATCTTCCGCCCCGACGCGTTCGGCGGCGAAACGGAATCCTTCAAAAGAACGGAGTGCATCGTCGGCGTGGATTCGGCGGCGGAGGCGTTCGGGGATCTGTTTACCATCCGGTCGGTTTCGATGTCCTATTCCCCGCCGGAAACGGAATACGATTACAACGCGCTGTTTTCCGCGATGCGGGATTTTGCCGACGAAGTCAACGAAAAGATCGAGCCGAACGTCAACAACGCAGGCGATCGGTATCCGCGTTTCGTCTGTTCGTTCGTCGATTCCATGCAGATGGTGGTTCTCGGCACGGTTTTGGTGTTCGCCGTCGCCTCGCTGCTGTCGCTGATCGTTCTGCTCCTTAGCGTGGGGAGCGTGGCGAATACCATCGTCATTTCCGTCGATAAGGACAGAAAGTTTTTGGGGCTGATGAAGGCGATGGGGCTGAAGCGCAAGGGCGTGAGCCGTATCGTGATCTGCCAGTCGCTGTTCATGATCGCGGCGGGGGTCGTTCTCGGCATCGCTTTTTTGTATCTGCTGAGGCCCGTCGTGCGGTCCGCCATCGCCTCTTTTATTACCAGTATGGCGGGGATGTCGCTCCCCATACTGCTCTCGGTGCGCGTATCGCCCCTGCTCCCCGTGGCGACGGCTGCGGCGTTTTTCCTTGCCGCAGTGCTCTTTTCCCGCGGCAGCGTGGACAGGATCGCCCGTCAGGACGCGATCGCCGCCATCAACGAGGTATCCTGATATGCTGATCAAAGATTATATCCGGCTGGGGCGGATCAGCATTAAAAGCCGCAAAAAATCCACGCGCAACACCGTGCGGGGCATCGCTTTCGGGCTGATCGTGCTCGTTCCGGTCATCTATTTCACGATGGCGTTTTATATCGGGCTTTTAGGGGCGGTCAACGCCACGCGGGGGGTGGCGTGCTTTTCCTTCGCCACCGTCGGGCGGGAGTCGGAAGAGGGCGCCGCCGTAGACGAAAGCGATCACATCCTGCTCGGCAGAACGGAATACAACCGCATGTACGCGGAAATAGGCAATACCGTGGAGGAAGTGATCTACAACGAGTATTACGAACTGATCGTCCGCAACGTGAACGACGGCGCCTACGCCGTTCTGGACGGCGCGGAGGAAAACGTGTTTTACGCGCCGTCGGGCGGAGGGAGCGAAAAGGGCGTCGTGTATCTCAACGCGCTCGTCAAGATCGTCGAATCGGGCAGAACGGGGAAAAACGTCATCCCCGCGGGGCTCAACGCCGATCTGGAATCGGAAGGAAAGCGTTTTCTGCGCGCCGGAGAGGGGTTTTCCCAAGACGCGCGCGGGCAGGTGCTGATCGGCGAAACGCTGGCTGCCGCCATGGGGTTCGCGCCGGAAGAAGCGGTGGGCAAGCCCTTTTCCGTATTCGCGTACGGCGGCGGCGAGCCGGAGGACGCCGTGGAAGTCGTCGCCGGTTTCACCGTGGCGGGGGTCATCTCGGAAGAGTACTTTCTGCTCGGCGATAAAAACAAAACGGAACAGGACGCGCAGGTGTGGCTCTCCGGCGATTCGGTGTACGAAGAAACCGACGGCGGGCTCGTAACGAAATATCTGCCGGACGTTACCCGCCGCTACGAATACACATCTTCGGGGACGGAGCAGGTCGTCCATGAAACGCATTATCCGCGCGACATGCGGCAGATGGAGGCGGAGGCAAAGGCGGAAAAATTCTTTTTCCCCGCCATGACGGTGATGGATTTTTTCGGTTACAACACGCCCGACGACGTGTTGAAACCCGTCGCCACCCTCACCGTGCAGTGCAAGGACTACGCCGCCGCCACCGCGGTGGCGGCGATCCTGAACCGCGGCTACGATCGGCTGACGAAGCAGCAGAACGCCCTTTTGGAGGATCATTCCGATCGCTTCGCCGGCAGTCTGTACGTCAATCTTTCCATCCTGCACAGAACGGGGAAATACGTGATGACGGTGCTTTACACCTTCGGCGGCATCGTGCTGCTGGCGACGCTGCTCAACCTGTATAATTCCGTCAACTATTCCGTGCAGGTGCGGCGCAACTACATCGGCATGATGCGGGCGATCGGCGCGAGAAAATCGCTGCTGCCGAAGTTGTATTTCGTGGAGATCCTGCTGATCTTCGCGCGGAGCGCGCCGTGGGTGCTCGCGTTCGGCGGGGCGATCTCGTACGGCATCAAGGCGCTCATCGATTACGCCTTCTCCGTCGCCAACACGCTGTTTTCCGGCATCGTCATCGGCATAAAGTTCGGCTATTTCTTCCTCGCCCTCGCCGTCGTGCTCGCGCTGGCGTTCTTTGTCGCGTGGCTGTTCAGCCGCGTTGCGTGCCTGCCGGTTACGAGAAAGCCCGTTCTGGAGGTGCTGTCCGATGAAAAATAAAGCGGTATCCGCGCTTGCGGCGTGCTGCGCCGCGCTTTGCGCTTTCGCCCTTGCGGGCTGCGCCGGCGGGATCGATCTGGAAAGCGGCGCAATCGTCGTCTTAAACGTGCATACGGAAGCGCCGGCGTATGTGGTAACCTCCACCTACGGCGCGGTGTCGCGGGAAGGGGAGGCGTACGTCGTTACGCTGGAAAGAAAGCGGGATATTCTCGTAACCGTGAGCGCGGAAAATTACAAGACCGTCAACCTGCGGATTTCGGCGGCGCAGATGGCGGACGGCAGATACGAAGAGGACGTGCATCTGCGGGATAAAACGGGCAAACTCGTGCGCATCACCCTTACGGGCTCCGCGCGCAACGCGAAGGCGGTGTGCGCGGGCGGGGAACTGAAAAAGGAAGGCAACGTGCTTTCCGGCGAATTCCCCGCGGAAGATCTCGCGGAGGGCATTCTCGTTACCGCCGACGGCGCGGAGCCCTTCCTCTGGCGGATCGACACGGCGGATCTTTCCGCCGCGACGCTGGAAAGGAACATCGACCTCATTCCCGAGGGGAAAAGAGCGCTCGAGAGCGGCGCGTTCGATACGTTCGCGGCGGATAAAGACGGCAGGATTCTGGCGCGGGCGGATACGAACGGCGATCTGCTGCTCGATAAAAGTTTCACGGGCGAGGCGTATATTTACGAGCTCGGCGCGTGGAACGAAGCGCCACGCCGCGTCGTCGTTACAAAGGATTCCCCCGCGTACATGAATGAAGGCGCGAACGCTTGGTCGTACCGCGTCGAAGGCGTGAGCGACGAAACGGCGGCGCAGTGGCGGAAACAGGATTATTCGAACGGGCTTTTCGCCGAATCGGGCGGGGAGATCCGTCTCGTGACGGATTTTCTGAACGCGGCGGACGGCGTCGTCAAGATCGCCGCGCGGGAAAACAAGGCGGAAAGGTTCTGGATCGTCGATACCGAGCGGCAAATCTACCGCTGCGCCGCGCCCGACTGCGAGGGCAGGCTGCGCTTTGCGGATTTTACCGACGGGGCGCAAAGCCCCGACTATCTGCTGTACGATAAAAACGCCGGCAGGATCTTGGAAAAGACGGGGACGGTATGGCTTTATTGCGGCTACGGGGAAGGCAGCGCGGTACCCGTGAACGGCGGCGCGGTCGCCGCGGCGGATTTCGATAAAGGGAACGAGGAGGGCGAACACCTCGATTTCGTATCGTTTTCGGAGGACGGCGAAAAGTACGACGCGTGGTTACGGTGGGAATTTATGATCGTCGGCGGCAAACTGTATTCCGTGATCGACGTATCTGTCCCCGTGCACTGCGAAATTTCCCTTGCGGAGGCTTCGGGCGCGCCGGTTACGGGCGCGGCGACGGCGGTGTGGTCGGGTTTTTCGTTTACGGAACTCGGCGGCGGTTCGTACCGCATCGACGCCGCCCTTTCCGCGCTGCGGGAACCCGTGCGGATCGAAACGGCAAACGCCGCTTTCTGGCTGTATTTTGACGCCCCTTCGGAAGGCTGGCGTTTCGACGAAGAAGCCCGCGTTTTCCGCGCGGCGTTCACCCTGCCGGAGCGCGCGGGATTCTGCCTCGCTCTGCATTTTTATCCCTTGGAAATTCTGGAAATTTCCTGCGAAGATCCCGATTTTGCCGTCTACGATATGGGGAATCGGGAATATTACGTCAACGCGCCCGTCGCGGGGAGCGCGGAGATCACGATCCGCTATGTCGATACGTATCTTCCGGACGGCACGCCGCGCGTACAGACGATCGTAAAGACGCTGAATACGGGCGAAATCCTGCTGTCGGGCGGTATGGCGCAAATCGAAAAAACTTAAAGGAGGAACGGTTATGAAATATGCAATTTACGGCGCGGGCGCGCTGGGCACGGTGCTGGGGGCGTACATCGCCAAAGCGGGGGTGGAGATCGATCTGATCAACCGCAACGAAAAACACGTTGCCGCTTTGAAGGAAAAGGGCGCGAAGATCGTCGGCAAGGTGAATTTCACGCAGAAAGTGAACGCCCTGCTGCCCTCGGAAATGAAGGAAAAGTACGACGTTATCGTCCTGATGACCAAACAGCGGCAGAACGGGGAGATCGTGAATTTCCTGAAAGACTATCTGAAAGAGGATGGCGCGCTGTGCACCTGCCAGAACGGTCTGCCCGAACCGAAGATCGCCGGCATCATCGGCGCGGACAGAACGCTCGGTTGCGCCATCGCGTGGGGGGCGACTTTCCACGGCGAGGGCGTCGCGGAACTGACCAGCGATCCTTCCGCGCTGACCTTTTCGCTGGGCGCGTACGGGAAGGGCAACCGCATCGAGGAGGTGAAAAAACTCTTCGAATGCATGGGCACGGTTACCGTCGAAAAGAATTTCATCGGCGCGCGCTGGTCGAAACTGCTGATCAACAGCGCCTTTTCGGGGCTTTCCACCGTTACGGGCGCAACGTTCGGGGAAGTGGCGAAGAACAAAGCCACCCGCAAAGCGGCGCAGCGCATCATCAAGGAGTGTATCGACGTCGCCAAGGCGGCGGGCATCGCCGTGGAACCGGTGCAGGGACACAATATCGCCAAACTTTTCGACTATAAGGGGGCGTTTAAAAAGGCGGTGTCCTTCGCGCTCATCCCCGTGGCGATGAAAAAGCACGCCCTGCTCATTTCCAGCATGCTGCAGGATATCCGCCACGGCAGAAAGTGCGAGATCGATTTCATCAACGGCACGGTGAGCGAGTACGGCGCGAAATACGGCGTGAAAACGCCTTTCAATGACAAGGTCGTGAGCGTCGTGCATGCGATCGAGGAAGGAAAATACCCGCCGCAGATGAAGAACATCGCCCTGTTCGACGATTTGCTCTGAAAAGGAAAGAAAAAACGCCGGCGGCGTTTTAAAGGGTTTGTTCAGGGGCGTTTTAAGCGTTCCAGAACGGCTTCGTCGATGGCTTGCCCCTTGTTGAAAAAGGCGAAATCCTTTTCGTCTATTGTGCGGCGCACGCGGCATGGGTTGCCGAACGCCACGCTGTTTGCGGGGATGTCCTTGGTTACCACGCTCCCCGCGCCGATCACGCTGTTTTCGCCGATGCTGACCCCCGGGACGACGATGACGCCCGCGCCCAGCCATACGTTTCTGCCGATGGAAATCGGCAGATTGTACTGCGCCGTCAGCGCGCGCAGCTGCGGGTGCACGGGGTGGTTTGCCGTGGCGAGCACGCAGTTCGGACCGATAAGGGTGTTGTCGCCGATATAGATATGGGTATCGTCCACGAGCGTGAGGTTGAAATTGGCGTAAACGTTGTTGCCGAGGTGTGTATGCCTGCCCCAGTTGGCGTGCAGCGGCGGCTCGATATAGCAGTTTTCGCCGACTTCGGCGAAGAGTTTTTCGAGGATTTCCCTCCTTTTCTTTCCCTCGCTCGGGCGGGTGGCGTTGAAATCGTATAAAATTTCCAAACACGCCGCCTGTTCTTCCATCAGTTTTTCGCTGTCGCAGTAATACAGCCTTCCGTCGTGCATTCTTTGCAAAGTCTCTTTGTGTTCCATAATGCCTCCGATGATTATTGTAACAAAAATTTTTTGTTTGTCAAAGGTTTTTCGCCAACCTGTTGATTTTTTGCGGAAGATATGCTATACTGAGGAAAACGTCGCTTGCGGAGGGATGCGGAAGTGGAAGAAAAAATCGGCGTGATCGCCGTCATCATCGAGGATTTCGATTCCGTCGAGCGGGTCAACGAACTGCTGCACGAACACCGCGGCTGCATCGTGGGCAGGCTGGGGCTTCCTTTCAAGGAGGAAAAGATCGCCGTCATCAGCCTCGTGCTCAAAGCGACGGCGGAAAAGATCAACGCGCTTTCCGGCAAATTGGGGATGCTCAAAGGCGTATCCTGCAAAGCGTTTTTAAACAAGTGAATTTTTTCCGCGGAATTAAGACATATTTCGCCGAGATGTCGAAAATTTATTGCAAATTTAAATTTTATATGCTATACTAAAATGTGTAGCGAGGGAGTGAGGATGGAAGAAAACCTGCAAAACGGCGAAGGCGTTTCGCTGAAACAGATTTGGCTGAGCATCAAAACGAACGCGCTCATCATCGCAATCTGCTTGCTGCTGGGGATTGCCGGCGGCGTTGCGTATTATTTTAACGCCAAAACGGAATACACCTCCACGCAGGCGCTCAGCATCACCTGTAAGGATGACGACGGCGTGTCGCGCATGTCCACGGCGTATCTCAACACCATCGTGGAAAGCTGCCGGCAGAACGTCGTTCTCGCGGAAGCGAACAGGATCTATTCGCCAAACGGGGCGAGCGCACGGGAGATCCGGCAGGCAAACATGAACGTTACCTACGACGACGAGCGGGTTTCCTATTATATCTACATTTCCTATACGGATTCCACGCAGGAACTGGCGGAAGGAAAACTCGCCGCGCTCACGGAGGCGGCGGGGACCGTCGGCGCCGCGCTCGCCGCGGACGTGATCACGTATAACGTAACCCTCACGCCGGCGACGGACGAACCCGATACGGTCCGCGATTCCAACAAGAACTTGGGGCTGGCGCTCTTCGTGCTGGCGGGCGTTGCGATCGCGTTCTTCATCGTGCTCTTCCGCTATTTTGCGGACGATACCGTCAAGACCAAGGAACAGTTGGAAAAACTGGTCGGCGCGAAGATGTTCGCGGTGTTGCAGCCTTCCGGCGGCGAAAATGCGGAAGAAGGCTTGAAAAGGCTTTGCGACAACGCGCTTTTCCTCATCGAAAAAGAGGGGGTAAAGGTTTTACAGGCGGCAAGCGCGTTTTCGCGGGAAGAGGCCTCCGCCGCGGCGGCGGATCTCGCCGTGCGCCTCGGCGCGTGCGGCAAGCGCGTGCTGGCTCTCGATCTGAATTTCACGGCGCCTTCCCTGCACAAAAAGTTGGGCGCGGAGAATATAGTGGGATTGAGCGAATACGTCGCCGGCAGCGTTAAGGCAGAGGACGCGATCGTCCCCGTTCCGCACGAAAACGTGTGGCTGCTGCCGCAGGGCGCATGCGGGGAAAATCCCGCCGCGCTTCTGATCTCGGATCGATTCCGCGCGCTGATCGACGAACTGAAAGGGCGTTACGACGCGGTGCTGCTCGATACTTCCCCCGTTCTGGAATCGGCGGAACATCTTCTCGTTTCCGGCGTTGCGGACGCGGCGGTTTTCTTCACGGCGTACGGCAAAACGAAGCGCGCGCACATTGCGGACGCGGTTTCGGAACTCAACCGCGGCGGCGCGAAGATCGCGGGCGCGGCGTTCACCGAATACGATCCGAAGATCGGCCGTTCGGCGGGCTATAAGGGCGCGAGTTTTTATGCGGGGTACGCGCGCGGCAATTAAAAAATAAAAGGCGTAAGCGCGTTTTCGGCGCGCGGTAAGGCGAGATGACGATTAAGGAAATCTGCGAAAAATTTCAGATCGAAGGCGATTATACCGCTTGCAGCCAGATCAACAACGGGATCATCAACCGTTCGTATATGGTGACCTACAAAAACGGCGGCACGGAGCGCAAATATCTGGTGCAGTGCGTCAACAAAACGGTGTTCAAGCGTCCGGATAAGATCATGCAGAACATCGTGGGGGTAACGGATTTCATCCGCGCGAAGATCGTCGCGCGCGGGCTCGATCCCGAACGCCGCGTGCTGCATTACGCGGAAACGGCGGATAAAAAGAATTTCGTCTGCGACGAAAACGGCGATTACTGGCGGCTGTACGATTTTATCGACGATTCCGTCGTCTACAACGAGGCGACCGATCTGGAGATCATCGAACAGGTCGGCAAAGCGTTCGGCGATTTCCAGAACGATCTCAACGATTACGACGCCGCTTCGCTGTACGTTTCCATCCCCAATTTCCACAATACCCGCCGCCGCTACGATCTGTTTTACGAGGCGGTGATGGTGGACGCGGAGGACAGGGTGAACAAGGTGCGCAGGGAAATCGACGCCTGCCGCGAGCACGAAACGCTCGCCGTGAAACTTTCGCTGATGGCGGAAAACAACGAGATACCCCTGCACGTTACCCACAACGATACCAAGAGCAACAACGTCATCTTCGATAAAAAGGAGAAAAAGGCCATCGCCGTCATCGACCTCGATACCGTGATGCCGGGGCTCATCGCCTACGATTTCGGGGACGCCGCCCGTTTTATCTGCAGCGACGCCGCCGAGGACGAACTCGATTTAAGCAAAGTTTCCTTCAATCTCGATAAATTCCGCGCCCTGACCAAGGGGTTCGTGGGCGCGCTCAAAGACCGGCTTACGCCCATCGAAACCGATACGCTGGCGCTCGGCGTGTATTCCATGACGGTGGAACTCGCCGTGCGGTTTTTGACCGATTATCTGAACGGGGACGTGTATTTTTCCACCAACTACCCGGGGCACAATCTCGATCGGGCAAAGTGCCAGCTGACGCTCGCCGAAAGCATCTACGGGAAACTCACGAAGATGCGGGAGATCATCCGCGAATACGCCTTTTGAAAAAAACGACTTTCCGCCCCGCGCGGTTCCGTTTTCGCTGCGGAACCGCGCGGGGCTTTTGTTTTTCGGAAAAACGACAAAAAATTACCGATTGTCGGGGAAAATTTTCGGTACAGGTCTTGAAAAAAGAACGCTTTGATGTTACAATAGAGATAACCTAAACGCAAGGAGGTTCTTATGGACTACGAGAAGAAACTGCGGGAACTTGCCGATTCTTACGGCGATTGGTGGAACAAAGGCTTTTCCGCGCCGGAGATGACGGCGGAACTTTTTCCCTATAAAGCGATGTTCGAGCCGATTCAGGTGAACAAACTCAAACTCAAAAACCGGCTTGTGATGGCGCCGATGGGCAACATCGATATGTGCGAGGAAACGGGGCGCCCCAACGAAAAGATGCTCAAATACTTCGAAGAGCGCGCAAGGGGCGGCGTGGGGCTCATCACCACGGGGCTCATCCCCGTGAGTTTCGGCATCGATAAATCGCTCATCGAGTTGGACAACCTCTCCTATTTTCCCCGTATCGACAGAAGCCGCACCCGTTTTTCCGCGTGGCGCGACTTGGCCGGCATGTGCCACGCCCACGGCAGCGCGATCTTCATCCAGCTTACCGCGGGGCTCGGCAGGGTGGGCAACCCGCAGTGCCTCGTCAACCGTTTGGAATTTCCGCGGAGCGCCTCGTTCAATCCCAACTGGTATATGAAGGAAGTGCCCTGCCTCCGCCTCAGCGACGGGCGGCTGAAAAAGATCATCAAAAACATCGGGCAGGGGGCGGCGGACGCGAAAGCCGCCAACCTCGACGGCGTGTATCTCCACGGGCACGAGGGGTATTTGATGGAACAGCTTGCCAACCGCGCGTTCAACCGCCGCAAACTGGGCAGATTCGCCGATTACGAAACTTTCGGGCTGGACACCGTGAAGATGATCCGCAAGCGCGTGGGGCCGGATTTCCCGATCATGTACCGCATCGATTTGTCGCTTCTGCTGAACGCCACGTATAAAGACAGGATGAAGACGACGAAACCGCTGAAAAAATTCCGCAACGAGCGCACGGCGCGCCAGACGCTGGAATATATGCGCCGGCTGGTGGCGGCGGGCGTCGATATGTTCGACGTGGATCTCGGCTGCTACGACAACTGGTGGCTGCCGCATCCGCCGTCCTCCATGCCGTCGGGGTGCTTCCTCGATGTTTCCGAGATCGTCAAGAAGTATTTCAAAGAAAACAACGTAAAATCCAACAAGGGGCTGGAAGTGCCCGTCGTGGCGGTGGGCAAACTGGGGTATCCCGACTTGGCGGAAAAGGCGCTGCGCGACGGCAGGTGCGACATGGTGATGCTGGGCAGGCCGCTGCTCGCCGATCCCGAATGGTGCAACAAGGCGTACGCCGGCAGGGTGAAGGATATACGCCCCTGCATCGGCTGTCAGGAAGGGTGTCTGAACGAATTCGTCGAAGGCGGGCATCCGCAGTGCGCCGTCAATCCCCGCACGGCGTTCGAAGAGGAATACCCGCGGGAAATTCCCGAAGCGGCGGTGAAAAAGAAAGTCGCCGTCATCGGCGCGGGTCCGGCGGGCGTAACCGCGGCGGAGGCGCTTGCCGCGCGTGGGCACAGCGTGGATTTGTATGAAAGATCTTCCCGCATCGGCGGCAACGTAACCGTCGGCAGCGCGCCGAAGATCAAATACGAGATCAAAAATTATCTCGCCTATCTCGAACACGTCGCGGAAGAACTGCAAAAGGCAGGGAAGATCAACCTGTTCATGAACAGCGCGCCTACGGCGGAGGAACTCAAAGCAAAGGGTTACGACGTCATCATTACCGCCACCGGTTCGCGGCAGGTCAAGCCGAAAATCGAGGGCATCGACGGCGACAACGTGGTGTTCGCGGTGGACGTGCTCAAAGATCCCGCCGTGCTCGGCGGCGCGAAGGACGTCGTCGTGGTGGGCGGCGGCGTGGTCGGCGCGGAAACGGCGTATTATCTCGCTTACGAACACGGCAAGAACGTGAAGGTCGTCGAAATGGATAAATTCATCATGAACCACACCTGTACGGCGAACCGCGGGCACATCATCCACTATCTCGAAGAAAAGGGCGTGAAACTTTACAACTGCACCAAACTCGTCAAGGTGGAAAAGGACGGCGTTACGGTGGAGCGCAACGTGCACAAGAACGTGCCGGATGTTTACAATACATGGGCGCCCATATTGCCGGAAAACGTGCTCAACCCCATGGAAAAGAAGATCAAACCGCAGTTCAGAAAAGAAACGATGAAGTGCGACAAAGTGGTCCTTGCGCTCGGCGTGCAGCCGGAAAACGAATTGTTCTATCAGCTCGTCAACGACAACGCCGCGGCGGAAATCTACAATGTAGGCGACAGTTTCAAGGGCGGCAAAGTGTTTGAAGCGGTGCGCTCGGCATACCGCAAAGCGGTAAGTATTTAAGAAAAGGAGAAAATCATGGCGAAATACAAAATGCAGCTTACCCCCGAACAGGAAGCGATCTTAAACGGCGCGGAGGGGGAAGTCAAGGCGAAGATCATGGAAACGCTGGTGATGTTCGGCGACATGTTCGGCGCGACGAAACTCGTGCCGGTAACGCACGGGCAGGGGCATCTGGTAACCAGTTTCGGCATCGGGCTTTTAAAGCCGCTCTTTTCCACGATGGATAAACTCATCGCGGGCGGCATGAAGGCGGAAGGCGGCTTCTCCGTAGACCCCCGCCCTCTCGACTATGCCAACGTGAAGTGCAACGCGCTGGAAAGACTGGTGTTCGACAAGATTCTCTATTCCAAGCAGGCGATGTACGAAGAACAACTGAAAAAGGTCGGGCTTACGGGCGGCAGTAAATTCACCTGCGCCTGCTATCTCGACGAGGTGGGCAATCAGCCGAAAGCGGGGGACGTGCTTTCGTGGGCGGAATCGAGCGCGGTGGTGTACGCCAACTCCGTTTTAGGGGCGCGGTGCAACCGCAACAGCGGCATGATCGATCTTTTCGGCTCGATCATCGGCTATGTGCCGTATTTCGGGCTGGTAACCGACGAGGGGCGCAAGGCGACGTGGAAAGTGTACGTGAAAACGACGAAAAAGCCGGAAGCGCAGATCCTCGGCAGCGCCGTCGGCATGAAAGTGATGGAGGATGTGCCTTACGTTTACGGGCTGGATAAATTCATCGGCGACGAGTTGAACGACGAAAACAAGGCGTATTTGAAAGATTTCGGCGCGGCGACCGCCTCCAACGGCGCGGTGGGGCTGTATCACATCGACAACCTCACGCCGGAAGCGAAAGCGCAGGGTGAAAAACTGCTGGCGGAAAACTGCAGGGAATACGTCATCGACGACGCCGAACTCGAACGGGTGTACAAGAGTTATCCCGTCATGTGGAAAAAGAAGGACAAAAAGGCGGATCTCTGCTTTATCGGCTGCCCGCATTTGACGTACGCCCAGCTTTACGACTGGACGGACAAAATCGCGGCGGGGCTGAAGGCGAGCGGCAGAAAGAAAGTTGCCGTCCGCACGGTGCTCACCACCGCGCCCGACGTGGCGGAAAAGTTCAAAAAGACGGCGGGTTACGAAAAACTGAAAGCGACGGGGGCGAAACTTTCTTCGATCTGCCCGCTGATGTACACCAACAACCCGCTCACGAAGATGCACCGCATCATGACGAGCAGCAACAAACTGCGCACCTATTCCGCGGCGCGCTATTATAAGGACGAGGAGATCCTCGCCATGATCACAGGCAAGGAGGGCAGATAAGATGAAACAGTTCAAAGGAAGAGTGCTCGCCGGCGGCAGCTGGAAGGGGGAGGCGGTCGTTTCCCGTCAGGGCGTCAACACCCTCGCAACCTTCCAGAAAAGCGCGCTGAAAAACGCGAAACAGGTTTACGCCTCCGATCAGAACAACCCCGATATTTTTGAAAAGAACATCACGGGCAAGGCGCTGTGTCTCCCGATCACCATCGGTTCGACGACGGGCGGTCTGGTCATCCAGACGGTGTGCGCCATGAAGATCAACCCCGCGGCGTTTCTCTTTTCCGAACATATCGACCCGCTGGCGGCGAGCGGCATCGTGCTGGCGCGCATCTGGGAAGATTCCCCCGTCATCGCCGTCGATATGCTGGGCGAGGAGTTTTTAAATACCGTAAAGACGGGCGATACGGTGGAAATCGCCGAGGACGGCACGGTAACCGTCTGTTGAGGAGAACGCGATGCAGGAAACGAAACTGCGCTTCGGCGCGAATTACGTCCCGTCGAAAAACTGGTTTTATTCTTGGGTGAACCCCGATTACGACGCCGTCGAGGCGGATTTTGCGGCGATCGCCTCTCTCGGCGTCGACCATATCCGCATGCATTTAAGGTGGGATCTGTTCCAGCCCAACGAAACATACGTCAGCGAAGAGATGCTTTCGCGGCTGAAAAAGATTCTCGATCTGGCGGAAAAATACCGCCTGCAGGCGGAAGTAACCGCGTTTGTCGGCTGGATGAGCGGGTTCTGGTTCATGCCGTCCTTCGTGTGGGATAAGCACATCGTCGTCGACGAAGATCAACTCGTCTCCCAGAAATTCTTTTTAAGAAAACTTTCGGAAGCCGTCGGCGGGCATAAGGCGCTGCTCGGCGTCGACATCGGCAACGAGATCAACGTGTACGAGATGATGATGAAAACCTATACCGTCGAACAGGGCGACAAGTGGATTTCCGCACTGCTGGCGGAAACGGATAAACTTTTCCACGGGAAAGTCAACGTCGTCGGCGTGGATCACCAGCCGTGGTTTGCCGACGTG
This sequence comes from uncultured Clostridia bacterium, assembly GCA_944363555.1. Taxonomy (GTDB): domain Bacteria; phylum Bacillota; class Clostridia; order Christensenellales; family Borkfalkiaceae; genus UMGS775. The sequence continues at coordinate 797 of CALVUL010000049.1, read as the reverse complement.
CAGATGTCGAGAAAAACGCTTGCGAACGCGGGGGCGGTAACGTCCGTACATACGTGGGTGAAGTTCACCGGCGCGCTGCAATTCGGCGCGGAAAGCGAGGAGGCGCTTTGTCTGCAGGAATATAACGCGGAACTCGCCAACGCTTATGCGGAAGATCCCAAAAGGAAGGTTTGGATTCAGGAATTCGGCATTTCGCCCGAATGGACCGCTCCCGAAAATTTCAAGAATTTTATCCGGCGATCGATGCTCAACGCCATGCGCAGCGACAATCTGTGGGGCTATACCTTCTGGTGTTCGCACGATGTTTCTCGGCAGTACAAGTTCAATTCCTTGGAATACGATCTGGGGCTGTTCGATACCGAAAACCGCCTGAAACCCGTGGGGGAGGCATATAAGGAATGCATTGCGGCAATCAAGGCGGGGGCGCGCCCCGCGGCGTTGGAAAAGGGCATTGCCGCCGTCATCGACGAGAGCGAGCCTTTCGACGGCTGGAAGTACGGCAAACTTTTTGCCGACAACGTGCGTAATGGCAGGCATTTGCAGTTCGTTTTGTCCTCCAAAGCGGAAGACGAAGCGTATTTGAAAGCCCGCGGCATTCAAAAACTGATATAACGATAAAAAAAGACCGGATTTGAATCCGGTCTTTTTTTATCGTTGAAGAGAATGTGTTTTACTCCGACGTGGTGATCGACTGCAGTTTATAATCGAGCGCGCCGAGGTCGTTGGGCAGTTTGTCCACCATGCGCACGAACAGCGCGCGGTAGGGGACGGATTTATCCGATTCCAGCTGGTAATAG
>CALVUL010000048.1 GCA_944363555.1 uncultured Clostridia bacterium | reverse complement strand
AACACAAAACGGGAAAAAGCGCATGCTTTTACCTCCTGTTTTTCGAAAAAAAAAAAAAAAAGCGCTTGCAAAAGCGCCAGAGGCGTGTTATAATATAGAAAAAGTAAATTTATCGAAAAAATTTTTGTTTTTGCGGGACAAAGTTCACATTTTTCTCGTTTTAAAAATAAACGGATCAAAAGGGAGGAATTATGCTGGAAATCAGAAATCTCACCAAGGTTTACAAAAGCAAAGGCGGGGCGGATGTGCGCGCGTTGGACGGCGTTTCCCTTTGCTTTGAAGAAAAAGGTATGGTCTTTTTGCTGGGCAAATCCGGCAGCGGCAAATCGACGCTGCTCAATTTGTGCGGCGGGCTCGATTCTCCCGATTCCGGCGAGATCGTCATCAAGGGCAGGAGCAGCAAGGAATTCACGCAGTCGGATTTCGACAGTTACCGCAACACTTTCGTCGGGTTCGTCTTTCAGGAATACAACATCTTAAACGAATTTTCCGTGGAGGACAATATCGCCCTCGCGCTGGAACTGCAGGGGAAAAGCAAAGACAAAAAGCGGGTGCGCGAGATCCTCGAACAGGTGGAAATGCAGGATTTCGCCCGCCGTAAACCCAACACCCTTTCCGGAGGGCAGAAACAGCGCATCGCCATCGCGCGCGCTCTCGTCAAAAATCCCGAGATCATCATGGCGGACGAACCTACCGGCGCGCTCGATTCCAATACGGGCAAACAGGTGTTCGACACGCTGAAAAAATTATCGGAAAACAAACTCGTCATCGTGGTTTCCCACGACAGGGAGTTTGCGGAAATTTACGGCGACCGCATCATCGAATTGAAGGACGGCAAAGTCATTTCCGACGTCAGCAAGGAAAAGATCGCCCCCGTTGCCGACGGGGAAAACATCACCTATGTCGGCAACGATACCGTTTTCGTAAAGCGCGGGGCGGATCTGAGCGACGCGGATATGGAAAAGATCCGCAGATTTTTGTGTTCCGCAGAAGAGGACGTCGTCATTTCCGGCGGCAAAGCGGAAGTCGCGGAGTTCAGAAAGGTTGCGCGCATCGACGAGAACGGCGCGCGGGAAACCTTTGGCGCGACGGATGAAAGCAAGATCGAAAAGAAACGTTACACCGCGGCGGAAAGCAAGTTCATCCGTTCGCGGCTGCCGGCGAGGCACGCGCTGCGCATCGGCGCGAACAGTATGCGCGTAAAACCTTTCCGCTTGATCTTTACGATCTTCCTTTCCTTTATCGCTTTCACGATGTTCGGGCTGTTTTCCACCCTGATGTTTTACGACGAGAAAAGCGTTGCGCTCGAATCGTATCTGCTGGAAGATTACGATACGCTCGCCTTTGAAAAATATTATCGTTTCCGCTGGGTAAACGGGTCGAGCGAGGGCGAAACGATCGGCAGCGAAACTTCCTCCAAAACGATGTTCACGAAGGATGACGCGCTTTCTTATGCGTCCCGTTTCGGCGGCGCCGCGGCGTTATTCAATTACGGCGGCGAAAGTTCGGGTCGCACATACAGGTTTGAAAACGTAAAGGCGGGGGAAACTTCCGTCTATTACGGCACGCCGCAGATCACTTATTTTGCGGAGGTCGAAGGGCGTTCCCCTTGGCAGCTGCTCACGCCGGAAACCGACCTTTCTTCGCTCGGGGAAAACGACATCGTCATCTCGTCTTTCCTGTTCGGAGTCATCGCGGAATACGGACTTACGGATCAGAGCGGCGCGCTCGGGAAGTATTCCGACGCCGTCGGCAAAACGTTGCAGATCAAAGAGCCGAATACGGGGAAAACGCTTACGCTCACGGTAAAGGGCGTCTATGAAAACGCCCCGCCGGAAAAATACGACGTGCTGAAAACCGACGCTTCGGATATGGGGTTGGCAAACGATTATATGTATATCGTCCTTGCGTCCGGCATATACAATACCGTGCTCGTTTCGGAAGGGTTTTACGCCGCTCATGAGAAAGAATTCCTCTCGCAGGAGTACGAACAGATCGATTACGGTTTTACCTATTTAAGCGATCAGATGCGCGTGGGTGAAGAAAACGATCTGATCTACGGCTGGGTGGCTCGGGTGCAGAAACTGACGGCGGATACGGCGCAGAAACCGGAAATATACTTTTACGGCGAAGAAAAAAGCGCTTTGGCGGACGGCGAGATCGTGCCGGCGTTTTCCAAATTACAGCGTTATTATAACGACTTGGTAGAAAAGGAATATCAAAATATGCAGGAGGCGGAGGATTACGAAGGAGCCGAGGAATATTACAAGGAAGCCGATAAATTGCTGAATTTTCTCGCCGGCGGCGTTTATTATGAAAATAAGGAGATCGACGGCGTATGGGTGAGCGAACCCGTCTATCCCACGGCGGCGGATTATGCCGCCGCGTTCGAAATGATCGCCGCGCTCGATGAAAAGTACGGCGATTGGGATAAAAACATCGATCTGTATTTTTCAAGCGTGGATCAACTGTATTCTTCCTTCACCGTCGTCGGATTTATGTACGGCGCGAACGCTTACGGAAACGGGGACTCGGCGTATTTTTCCGCAGAAGATTACGCCGCGCTGCTTTCGGCGACGAATTCCAAGGAAAACGCGTATTATTCCTATGAAGATACCAAATACGTCAAACCGAAGGACGCCGTTTACGGCATGATCGTTGCCGCATGCCCCGATCGCGCGGGACTGAAATCGATCATAGACGGGGAAAAAGCCGTCAACGAAACGGACGATACCTTCTATCAGTTAAACTCCGAAATTTCCTACAGCCTGTATCTGATCAACGATACGATAGGTCTGCTCGAAACGGTGTTTTTGTGGGTGGGCGTCGTGATGGCTGCCTTTTCGATGCTGCTGCTTTTCAACTTCATTTCCGTTTCCATCGCCAATAAAAAGCGGGAAATCGGCATTTTACGCGCTGTCGGCGCGCGCAGCACGGATGTGTTCAAGATCTTTTTCAGCGAATCCGCCATCATAACGCTCATTTGTCTGGCGCTGTCGTTTATCGCGTCGTTCGTCGTCTGCAACGTTTTGAACAGAATGCTGGCGGAAGGGCTGCGCGTGGCGGTCTTCGTGTTCGGGCCGTATTCGTGGCTGATCATGGTCGGCATCGCGCTGGTAACGTCCCTGATCGCAACCTTCCTGCCCGTTTACGGCATCGCGAAGAAAAAACCGGTGGAAAGCATCCGTTCGCTGTGATCGGCGATCTGATTGTCAAAAAATTGCGGGGCGTGAAAACCGCCCCGCAATTTTTATGCGTTAAAAATCGGAAAGACCGAGTATATAATCGGATCTTACGTCCAGCAGCGCGCAAAGTTTGGCGAGGGTGTCGAGCGCGGGGAAGATGTCCTGCGTCATGTATTTCGATACGGTCTGCGGGGATACGCCGACGGCTTCTGCAATGTGTTTCTGGCTGTACGGACTGTTTTTGATGACTTCTCTCAATCGCATTTGTATGTCTTTTAATTCCATTGCCGTTTGTCCCTTTGAAAAAACCGATTTTTTAAAATTATCGCACAATATACGATGTTTTATTTGACAATCGCATATTAGGTGATATATAATATAAACAACAATCGTTGTGCTACAATAAAATCGGGCATAGCGATATACCAAAATCTTTACCTAAAAAGGCGGGGCGGTATGATTTCATACCGCCCCGCCTTTTTGCTCAAGGAGGAATTATTTTGCGTAAACCGCCTCGATGTGCGCTTCCACCGCGATTTTGCCGGAATTGTTTTCCGCGCAGGCGTAGCAGGAAAATTCCCTGATCATCACGAGTTTCAGCCCTTCCGCCAATGCCGCCGCTTTCTCGGCGGCGTTTTCTTTGGCGTTTTTCAGCGCGGCTTGTTCGGCGGCTTTCAATTCTTGCGCGCCGTAGGCGATCCCGTTGAGCCGCGTTGCGCCGGCGTTGCTCAAAGCGCGGCAGATCTCGTCGATCTTATCGATCGCAGTTGTCGTGCATTGCAGGGTTTTGGCGGCGATAAAACCGCCGCGCCCGTCGTAAGCGGGATAGGCGGAAAAATACGATTCCTTCGTCTCTCCGTACGGGGCGAAGATCTCGGCGATGCGTTTTGCCGCTTGGGCGTTTGCCTCTTGGCTTTCCGCCATCGTCTGCCCGTAACTGTCTATGCCTACGGTGATCGTGGCGGAAGTGATCGCGGCTTCGGCTTTGCCGCAGGCGGCAATCACGTACTGTTCCGTATCGCCCTGCGCGATCGGCGCCGCGGCAGCGGCGTATGATTCTTCCGCCGTTTCCGTAACGACTGCCGCGCGGGTTTCGGCGGCGCAGAGAGAGACTGTCGGCCGGCGGGCGGATATGCGCGCCGTGCCTGCATGCAGCGCCGCAGGAAGCAGCGCCGCGAGCGCAAGAATTTTGATCACGTTGTTTTTCACGTCAATTCTCCTTTTTTCGTTATGTAAACGCCGCCTTTTTGGCGCGTCATTGTAAAAAACCTTTGACTTTCTCATCGCTTAGATTGGGCGGCTTGCGGAAAAATATTCCAATTTGCGGATTTTTTTCGCTGCGGATATAAAAATCCTTGACAAATGTATATAGTGTTTATATAATATATATACACTTAATGCGGGGCGGTTATGAACATCATCATTTCCAATTCCGGCGAAAAGCCGATTTACGATCAGATTTACACGCAGATCCGATCCGCCATCACGAAGGGCGAAATCAAAGAAGGGGAAGCGCTGCCGTCGATCCGCGCGCTGGCGCGGGATCTGAAGATCAGCGTGATCACCACAAAGCGCGCCTTCGACGATCTGGAACGGGACGGGTTTATCGTTTCCGTACAGGGCAAGGGCAGTTTCGTGGCGCCGTTTAATGCGGATTTCGTCAAAGAAGAACGCAGAAAGGAACTGGAAAATTGCCTTATGCAGGCGCGCGCGCTTGCGGATGAATTGAAAATGAAGGATGAAGAGGTGTTCGCGCTGTACGCGCTGCTAAAGGAAGTTTGATATGAATTGCGTCGAAATCGAAAATCTTTGTAAAAGTTACGGGGATTTTTCCCTGAAAAACATTTCGTTTTGCGTGCCGGAGGGGTGCGTTGTCGGGCTTATCGGCGAAAACGGCGCCGGAAAGACGACGACGATCAAGTGCATCCTTTCCGCGGTGAAGGCGGATGGCGGGACGGTAAAGGTTTTCGGAAAACTCGCGCGGGAACTCGGCGCCGACGAGCGCGCCCGTATCGGCGTCGTAACGGGCGGGAGCGGGCTTCCTTCCAACCTCTCGGTAAAACAGGTCGAAAAGGCGATGCGCGGCATTTTCCGCGGCTGGAGCGGCGAAAGTTTTTGTCGCTATGCGGAAAAATTCAACCTGTCTGCCGATAAAAAAGTCAGGGAACTTTCCGGCGGAATGAAACAAAAACTCGCCCTCGCAGTCGCGCTTTCGCACGAGAGCGATCTGCTGATCCTCGATGAACCCACAACGGGGCTCGATCCCGTCGCGAGGGACGACGTTTTAGAGGAATTTTACGAGTATATACAAAGGGAAAACAGATCCGTGCTCATCACTTCGCATATCACGGGGGATCTGGAAAAGATCTGTGATTACATCGCTTTTATCCATAACGGCGCGCTTTTGTTTTTTGAAGAAAAAGACAAACTGTACGAAAAATACGGGATCGTGCGGGGGGATATGGCGTCGATAAACCGTTTGGGGAAGGACGCCGTAGTCGCTTATACCGCATCGCCCTACGGAGCGAGCGCGCTGGCGTTGAAGGAAAAACTGCCGAAAGGGGTCGCTGCGGAACGCGCAGGGATCGAGGATATCATGCTGTACGTCATAAAAGGGGAAAAGTTATGAAAGGGCTTTTTTACAAGGATTTACTCAATCTTAAAACGCACTTTTTCTACTACGCTCTGGAAATCGCCGTTTTCGCCGCCGTATCGTATTTTATGGAGAACGTTTATTTTTTCTGCGGTCTGATGATCTTTTTAAGCGTCAGCGCGACGATATCGAACATGCAATGCGATGAGGTTGACGGTTTTGAAAAATTTGCCGTTTTGTCTGGAATATCCAAAAAGAAACTCGTCGGGGAAAAGTATCTTTTCTCCGCGTTTGCACTGCTTGTTTCCGCCGTTTTGGGCGCGGCGATGAACTTAGTTATGCGATCGGATAAAGCGGGGTTTTTTGCCGACGCGATCTACACGTTTTCCGCCCTTCTCGTCATCGACGTTTTATATCCGCTGTTTTTCCGTTACGGGGTGGAAAAATCCCGTTCGCTGTATGTGTTGATATTCGCAGGCACGTTGCTGCTCGCCGCCGCAAGCGGATTTTTTATCGGGGGAGCGGAGATCGATTTGGCGCTTCTTGCGGCGATTTTCGGTGTATTCGGCGCGCTTTTCACGGCGGTATCCTTTGCGATTTCCGTAAAAATACTAAAATCGAAAGAATACTAAAAATCGTCAATTTTTAACGGCTTATAATTTATATGATTATGCTTAATGTAATCATGGAATCATTGCCTGTTTTATAAATGTTTCTCTTGATTTTCAAAAAAGTTACCCCGCACATTTTTTATAATGCGCGGGGCGGCTGAATTCTTTAAAATCCCTCAGATAAAGATTTTGCAAAGTTCCGGCGCGCTGTGCGCAACGGCTTTCGCGCCTGCGCCGATAAGTTCGCTTTCGCCGCCGAAACCGTAAGATACGCCGATAAAGTCCACGCCGATCTTCCGCGCGCCTTCCGCATCGAAAATCGTATCGCCTACGAGGGCGGTTTCCTCCTTTTTTAAGCGGTGTTTTTCCATCAGGCGGAAAAGCACCTCGTCCTTTGCGGAAATGCTGTTATCCAAATTCGCGCCGGATACGTCGCTGAAAAATTGCGCTATCGTAAGTTTTCGCAAAACATACTTTGCCGCTTCTTCTTCCTTGCTTGTCGCCACGTAAAGCGTTGCGCCGGTTGCCGATAAAACTGCAAGCGTCTTTTTCACGTCGGGATAAAGTCCGTTCAGATCCCTGCCTTTTAAGGCATAATGCTTCTGATAGATTTTCAGCCCCTCGTCCGCCTCGGCGTCTGTAAAATTGCAGTATTTTTTGTAAGAATCTTTGAGCGGCGGCCCGATGAAACGCAGTAGCGTTTCCCGCGGGGGAACGGGCGCGCCCATTTCCGCCAGCGTTTTTCTGACGGTGTATATGATGCTTTTTTCGGAATTGCTCAGCGTTCCGTCCAGATCGAATACGATGTTTTTATATTTCATAACTTCTGCCGTTTTCCCTGCGTTTTTTGTTTCCGCCGCGCCGCAGATGCGTTTTTATCGCGCCGCGGTCGGTTTTTATTTTATTTCGGGCGAAAATCCTTGAATAAATTCCGCTTTTATATTATAATTGTTTTAAACGATTTTTACAAGGATTTTTTATGGATATCTGGTCCTATATTCGGGCGGTTTTGTGTTTGCTCGGCGGGTTGGGCGCCTTTTTAATGGGCGTTACGGCGCTTTCGGACAACACCGAAAAACTTTCAAACAGCAAAATAAAAAGTTTGTTCAACAAAACTTCCAAAAGCAGGCTCGCGGGGGTCGGGATCGGCACGGTTACCACCGCCGTCGTGCAGAGTTCTGGGGTAACGACGGTGATGATCGTCGGTCTCGTCAACGCCGGCATCCTGACGCTGTTTCAGGCGACGACGATGATCATGGGCGCCAATATCGGCACCACGATCACCGCGCAGCTCGCCTCTTTGCAGCAGTTTGATTTTATGGTCATCGCCCTGCCGCTTACCTTTATCGGCGCGCTGATCAACATGATCTCCAAAAACGATAAGCGCAAGACCGTTGGCTATCTTATCGCGGGGCTGGGGTTGATCTTCGTCGGTTTGGATTTTATGTCCGCGGCTACGGAAGATTTCCAGCACAGCAAAGAGGTTATGGACCTTTTCGCCACGATCAAAAATCCCTTTTTACTGCTGTTTATCGGCTTTGCGCTGACGGCGCTCACGCAGAGCAGTTCGGTGGTAACTTCCGTTTTAATCGTGTTTGCCGGTAACGGGCTGATTGTCGGCGGGGGCGGCAATTCCGTTCTCTATATCATTCTCGGCACGAACATCGGCTCGTGCATTACGGCGTTGATCTCCTCGGTCGGGGCGGGGGAAAACGCCCGCAGGGCGAGTTTGATCCATCTGATGTTCAACACCTTCGGATCGATCATCTTTTTTATCTTTTTCATCTGCTGGCCGGGCTTTATGGACGCCACGTTCGCGCGTTGGTTTCCCGCGGCGGAAACGCAGGTCGCCATGTTCCATACGGCGTTCAACGTCATCTGCACGCTGCTGTTTCTGCCGTTTGCCGACGGTTTCGTGAAACTTTCCCGCTGGATCATCCGCGATAAAAAAGAGGAAACAAAAGCCGTTCCGAACGGTTTTTTGGACGAACGCATGCTCAACACCCCCGGGATCGCGCTGGACGCGGCGGGGAAGGCGATGCTGCACCTGCTCGATATGTCGTACGAATCGCTCGATATGTCTTTCGTCGGATTTGAAAAAAAAGACGTCTCTTCCGCCGAAACCGTAGCGGAAAACAACGAAAAAATAGCCGCTTTCGCAAAGAATATAACGGATTTCCTCATCAAGGTTTCGTCGCAGAACATCGGTCTGAACGATGAAAAACTCATTTCCGCGATGCACAATAACGTGGGGGATATCGTCAGGATCAGCGAACTTGCCGAAAACGTAACGAAATACACGAAACGCGTGGTAAAAGACGGGCTGGAATTTTCCCCTTACGTCAATTCCAAACTGGAACAGATGCTCGAAAAACTGCACGCGATCAAGAAACTGACGGAAGATTTCGTTTCCGCCGGAAATTACGCGCTGATCGGCGATATCGAAAGCACGGAGGATGAAATCGACAATATGCGCCGCGGTCTGCTGAAAGACCATGTGGCGCGCCTCAACAACGGCGAGTGCCGGCCGGAGAGCAGCAGCGTTTTCATCAACCTCGTCTGCAATCTGGAAAGGGTCGGCGACCACGTGAATTACATCGCGCAAACCTATAAAGATTTATAAGCAAATTTCGGAGAACACGACGGATATGGAAAAACCGGTCTATCTGCTTGAAGACGATGAAAGTATCAGCGAACTGATCAAATGCACGTTCGATATCAACGGGATTTCGCTGAAAGCCTATGCGAGCGTGAAGGAATTCAAAGCGGCGTTTGCCGCGCGCGTTCCGAGCGTCGTTCTGCTCGACATCATGCTGGGCGACGGGGACGGGATCTCCGTCCTGAAAGAGATCAAAGAGACGCAGCCGCAGGTCATCTGCATCATGCTCAGCGCCATGGGTAAGGAAACGGACAAAGTCAAATGCCTGAACCTCGGCGCGGACGATTATATCACGAAGCCTTTCGGCATTCTGGAATTGACGGCGCGCGTGAAAGTCGCGCTGCGCCGCGTGTCGGGGAAGGAATCCCTTCTGCGCCGCGGCGATCTCGCCATGAATACCGATACGATGACGGTTACGCTGCGCGGCGAAAAACTCGATCTCAACCGGAAGGAATTCAAACTGCTGCACTTTTTTATGATCAACGAAAACAAAGTGCTTTCCCGCGACGAGATCCTGCAGGAAGTCTGGGGGTTCGACGAACTGGAATCGAGAACGCTGGACAACCACATCGCGCGGCTGAGGAAACTCGGCGTAACCTATATCGAAACGGTATTCGGCGTGGGATATAAATTTTCGGCGGAGGGCGCGGAATAAATGCGGGCGCGGATCTTGCTCTTTACCGTGCTCATCGCCGTGCTCGGTCTGGCGGTCTACGCGGTGTTTTCGGTGGATATTTATAATAATTACGAAATCGAAAGCATCCGCGCCACGCTGAAAACCTACGCCGGCTTTTACGACGAATCCGACGGGATCGACGAAGCCGCCGCGAAGGAGCTGAGCGCAAAACTCGGCGGCGTCAGGGTAACGATCCTTTCGGAAAACGGGACCGTGATCGCGGACAGCGAGATTTCCGGTCTGGAAAACGCCAGCCATGCCGACAGACCGGAGTTCATCGATGCGCGGCAGACGGGGGAAGGATTTTCCGTGCGCGCCAGTGAGAGCGCGGGGCAATCGTCGATTTATTACTGTAAAGACGCAGGCAGCGTGTATCTGCGCCTGTCAACGGAGGCGATCTCTTCTTGGGGGCTGTTGGTGCAGATGCTGCCCACGCTGATATGGCTGATCGTTTTGGAGGCGCTTTTGTGCGGCGTCTTTGCCTATATCAGCACGTCTTTTGTATTGAAACCCGTGCAGGAACTGGTAAAAAAAGCCTCTTTAAACGAAAAGATCGATACGAAATACGCGGAACTCAAACCCGTTGCCGAAGCGGTAAACCGCATGAAGGACGCTCTTGCGGAAAAGATCGAAGAGATCAACGCGGAAAAGGAACAGGTTGTGAAGGCGACGGCGTCCAAAAACGAATTCATTTCCAACATCACGCATGAAATGAACACGCCTTTGACGTCCATCAAGGGGTTTGCCGAACTGCTGACGACGCCGCTTCCCGAAGAGCAGAGAAAGAAAGCCCTCGGCATCATCATCAAGCAGAGCGACAGGCTCTCCAATCTTGTGGAGTGCGTGATCAACTACAATCAGCTCGACAACGACGATCTGCCGCCTTACGAGGTCAATCTGAGCAAGATCGCCGCGGAAACGGCGGAAATTTTAAAACCGGACATGGAAAAGCGCGGCATAACGCTGGCGGAAAGCATCGAAAAGGATGTGTTTGTTTCCAGCCGGCACGAGCGTATCGTGGAGATCGTCGGCAATCTCGTGCGCAACGCCATCAAATACAACAAGGATAACGGCAGCATCGAGATCAGCGTGCGCGGCGGCGAAACGCCCGTTCTTGTCGTAAAAGATACGGGGATCGGCGTGTCGGAGGAAAACAAGGAAAAGATATTCGACAGGTTTTTTACCGTCGACAAATCGCACGGCGGAAAGCACGGCGGATTCGGTCTCGGGCTCGCCACGGTGAAGAAGATCTGCGCCCGCGCGGGATGGAAACTCAACGTGGAGAGCGAACTCGGCGTCGGCACGGAATTCACCATCGCGTTCATAAGGCGGGAATGAGGCGGAAAATTGCCGCCAACGGCTTTACAAACGCCGTAAAAAATGATATACTGCTATCATAAAACCGAAACGCGTATTTTTTGCGGTTCGGTAAAAAAGGAGGGGAACGACAATGAAGATCGGTAAAAAACAATCGGCTTTCGCCGTAGGGGCGTTTTTCGTATTCGCGCTGGCGCTGGTGCTCACGATTCTGGAATGGACGGGGTCGTTTACGATCTGTTCGCATCCCGCATGGATGTTCTTTTTCGTGCTGGCGGCGGGGCTCGGCGTGCTGCTCACCGTGCAGGGGCTTTTGGATAAGAGTCCGTTTTTCATGATGCTTGCGGCAATTTTGATCGTGTTCGCCCTGACGTACGCGCTGATCGACTGGGCGGACATTCCTTGGTGGGTCGCCGTTCTGGCGGACGTGGTGCTCGTCGCGGTGTTCGTTTTGCTGAATTTTTTAAGAACGGGCAACAAGACGGAAGCCATCGCGCTGAACAAATACCCCGAATACAAGGATTACGAGCAGCGCAAAGCCGAACGGGAAGAGCGGGAAAAGGCGGAAGAGGAAAATTACGTTCCGCCGCAGATCAAATCTTTCAAGGACGAGGACAAATAAAGCGAAGCATTGAGAAACGGCAGCTTTTCGGTTGCCGTTTCCTTTAAGGAGCATTTTGTTATGGAACGGAATTTGACGCTGCTTACGGATCTGTACCAGTTGACGATGATGAACGGGTATCTCAAACAGGGCAGGGAAAAGGAGATCGCCGTATTCGATATTTTTTTCCGTCAGAACGGCATGATCACCTATTCTCTCGCCGTCGGGCTGGAACAGGCGATGGCGTATATCGAAAACCTTTCCTTCGGAGAAGAGGAACTTGAATACCTGAAAAGCCTGCGTTTGTTTGACGACGGATTTTTGGAATATCTGAAAAATTTCCGTTTTACCGGCGATATTTCGGCGGTCCCCGAAGGCACCGTGGTTTTCCCCGGGGAGCCGATCTTTACGGTGAAGGCGCCGATCATCGAAGCGCAGCTTGTGGAAACGGCGCTTTTGAACATCATCAATCATCAAACGCTTATCGCGTCCAAGGCGGCGAAGGTGTGTTACGCCGCGCAGGGGGACGCCGTCATGGAATTCGGCCTGCGCCGCGCGCAGGGACCGGATGCAGGCATTTACGGCGCGCGGGCGGCGGTCATCGGCGGCTGTTCGTCCACTTCCAACGTGCTTGCGGGGAAGATGTTCGATATCCCCGTGGCGGGGACGCACGCGCACAGCTGGGTGATGAATTTTCCCGACGAATATACCGCGTTTATGAATTACGCCCTCGCGTATCCCGATAACATCCTTCTTCTCGTCGATACCTATGACACGCTGAAAAGCGGCGTGCCCAACGCGATCCGCTGTTTCGACGAGATGGTGAAACGCGGATACAAGCCTTACGGGATCCGCCTCGATTCCGGCGATCTGGCGTATTTAAGCAAAAAGGCGCGCAAGATGCTGGACGCGGCAGGTTACGATTACGTGAAGATCTGCGCTTCCGGCGATCTGGACGAGCGCTCCATCGCTTCGCTGAAAAGTCAGGGCGCGGCGATCGACTTCTGGGGGGTCGGCACGCGGCTGATCACCAGTGCGGATATGCCGGCGCTCGGCGGCGTTTACAAACTGTGCGCCGTGGTGGAGAACGGCAAAGAGATCCCCAAGATCAAACTTTCCGATACCTTTGCGAAGATCACGAATCCGGGCATTAAAAACGTATACAGGATCTACGATCGGGAAACGGGCGAGGCGCAGGCGGATCTGATCTACCTCGAAAGCGAGGGGGATTACGACGAATCGAAACCGCTGACCATCACGCATCCCACCGAACGCTGGAAACAGACGACATATTATCGCTACACGCTCCGCAAACTGCTCGTTCCCGTGATGAAACAGGGGAAATCGGTTTACGAAATGCCGAAACTCAAACAAATCAAGGAATACGCCGCGCGCGAATTGGCGTCGTTTTCCGACGAGCATAAGCGGTTGGACAGCCCGCACCTTTTCAAGGTGGATTTATCCGACGCGCTGTACGAACTGAAAAATACGATGATCGAAGAAATCAGAGGCGGCGAAAACCGTGCGAAAAAGTAAGAAAGCGAGCGAAAAAGATCCGCGCGCCGAATTGTCGGAGCAGCGGGAAGAATACGAGATCATTCTCGGGGAACAGAAGAACGTCATTCTCAGTCAGAAAGAGCAAGTAAAAAAACTGACCGCGGAACTCGAGGCGTATAAGAACAGGGAAAACCTTGCGGATATTACCTTGAAAACGGCGGAACGGCGGGCGGCGGAACTCAAAAAACTGAGCGAACGGGAATACGCCGCGGAAATGCGCCGCCTTACGGAATTCAAAAAGCGCTGGGACGCGTATTTCGCCGCGATCAGGGAAAATAAGGGCGGGCGCAAAGCCGTAAAGGACGGCGAAGCACTGATCGACAGGCTCGGCGCCGTGCTTTTGAAAAACGCGTCCGACAGGGAAAAGATCCTGAACGTGGCGGAGGATTTGTCCCGTATGAAACCCGCGGCGGAGGATGCGGCGCAGACCTTCGCGCTGGATATGAGCGAAGTCCTCAACCCGGGCGAACTCGATTTGGAGGAATTATGCAAAGAAATGGGGCTGATGGAAGAGTGATCCACGCGGTTTTGCCGCTTGTTCTGCTCTTCCTGCTGATCGTTTTCGATCAACTTACCAAATGTTATTTCCATCAGTACGATCCGGAAGGCAATCGCGCCGCGATCGCCGTGATCGACGGTTTTCTGTACTGGGACGTCAGTTACAATACCGGCGCGGGTTTCAGTTTTCTGCAAGGTCAGCCTTGGGCGCAGACGCTGTTCATCATCCTCACCGTGATCGCCCTCGCCGTCGTATACGTTTATTATCTGTCGATCGGCGGAAAGTACCGGTTCGTCAAATACGGGCTCATGGTGCTTACGGCGGGGATCTTGGGCAACTTCATAGACAGGCTGGCGTTTGCGAAGGTCGTCGATTTCATCAGCGTGAAACTCTGGTACGGATATTTCCCCACGTTCAACGTCGCGGATGCGGCGATCACCGTCGGGGTGATCATGTTTATCGTGCATCTTCTCTTCCTCGACGCCGACTGTCTGTTCTGCTCCAAAGCGCGCAGAGAGCGGCGGAAGGCGCGTATCGGGGCGGAACAAGCCGGCATGACGGCGGAACGCGGCGAAAGCGCCGCGGAAAAAGCGGAAGGCGAGGGCGCTGCGGAAAGCAGCGGCACGGACCGGTACGATGGCGAATAGGGAATTTACCGTAACCGCTTTGTATGCCGGCGGGAGGGCGGATGTTTTTCTCGCGGCGGCAAGCGGGCTTACGCGGTCTCACGTTAAAAAACTTTGCGATGAAGGCAAGGTTTTTTTAAACGGAAAGGAGACGAAAGGGAAAGCGGTCCTCAAAGCGGGGGATCGGGTGGAGATCGGCGAGGAGGAGCGCAAAAATCTCGACATCGCGCCGGAAAACATTCCCATCGACATCGTCTATCAGGACGAAGATATCGCCGTGATCGACAAGCCGCAGGGGCTCACGGTGCACGCGGGGAACGGCACGCGCGGTTCGACGCTCGTCAACGCGCTTTTATATCATCTCGACAGTCTTTCGGGCATAAACGGCGTGGTCCGCCCCGGGATCGTGCACAGGATCGATAAGAACACGTCGGGGCTTCTCGTCGTGGCGAAAAACGACGCCGCGCACCTTTCCTTATCGAAGCAGATCGAAGATAAAACCTGCAAGCGCGTTTACGTAGCCCTCCTCGAAGGGGTTGTCAAGGAAGACGAAGGCGTTATCGAAACGCATATCGCCCGCAGCGAAAAGGACCGCACCAAGATGGCGGTTTCCACCCGCGGCAGGCTTGCTGTTACCGATTATAAGGTTTTAAAGCGTTATGCGGAATATACGCTGACGGAATTTTCCCTGCGAACGGGGCGCACGCATCAGATCCGCGTGCACGCGAAATACATCAATCATCCCGTCGTCGGGGATAAAGAGTACGGCTATAAGCGGGATAAATTCCATTTGAACGGTCAACTCCTGCACGCAAAGGAACTCGAACTGACCCACCCGCGCACGGGGGAGCGAATGCGTTTTACCGCGCCGCTGCCCGCTTATTTCGCGGACGTCCTCAAAAAACTCAGATAAAACGCAAAACCGCAAGGAATAGCCTTGCGGTTTTATGTTTGTTTCTTTTTTTCGTAATTCTACATCAAAACGATATAAAAATACTTGCGATTTTTCTTTTCCGGATCAAAGCGTCATTTCGTGCCGAAAATGCGGTCGCCCGCGTCGCCGAAAGCGGTGATGATGTATCCCTTTTCGTTCAGGGGCGCGTCGGCGTAATGCGCGGCGAAGATCTTGACGTCCGGATGTTCTTCGGCAACGCGTCTGATCCCTTCGGGCGAGGCGATTAGGGAAAGCAGTTTGATGCGCTTGAATCCCCGTTCCTTGATGAAGCGGATCGCCGCGGCTGCGCTGCCGCCCGTTGCGAGGGCGGGATCGACGACGATGATCTGCCCGTCCACCGTATCTTTCGGCAGTTTGCAGTAATATTCGTGCGGTTGCAGCGTTTCCTCGTCGCGGTATAAGCCGATATGCCCGATCTTTGCGTTGGGGAAAAGCGCCGTCAGCCCGTCCACCATGCCGAGCCCCGCGCGCAGAATGGGGACGATGGTGATCTTATCGTCGATGACGGGGGAATCGAAGGAGGAAAGCGGCGCGGTGATCCGTATGTTTTTCGTTTTCAGATCGCGGAACGCCTCGTAGCCCATCAGCATGGCGAGTTCGCTGACGATCTCGCGGAATTCTTTCGTGTTCGTCCTTACGTCGCAAAGATGCGTGATTTTGTGGGCGATGAGCGGGTGCTTGAAGAGCGTTACGTTTTTCATATAGTCTTCCATGGATTATTCCTCGCTTTTTTCTTGATTTTCCGTTTCGTCTTCCGCGTTGAGCGCGTCGGTTACGGCGGCAACGTCGGCGGAAAGTTCATCCTCGCCGCCATCTTTGTTTTTGCCGATGTTGACGATCAGATTGGTGATGAGCCCCACGATGAGCGCCGCGGCGATGGCGGTTACGGAGATGATGGCGTTTCCGGAGGAATTCGTGCCGAAATTCAGCGCGAATCCGCCGATGCCGCATACCAGAATGGCGCTGACGACATAGAGGTTTTTATTGTCGCCGAGATCCACTTCTTTGAGCATCTGCAGACCGCTGACGGCGATAAATCCGTAAAGAGCCACGCAGGCGCCGCCCATCACGCACTTGGGGATGGAATTGATGACCGCCACGAACGGGCTGAAAAAAGAAAGGATCATGCAGCCGAGCGCCGCCGTGAACAGCGTGATGACGGATGCGTTTTTGGTGATCGCCACGCAGCCGACCGATTCGCCGTAAGCGGTGTTTGCACAGGCGCCGAACACCGCGCCGACGATGGAACCGATGCCGTCGCCGAGCAGCGTTCTCGTAAGGCCCGGGTCTTCGATGAGATCCTGTTCGATGATGTTGCCGAGGTTTTTATGGTGCGCGATGTGCTGCGCGAGTTCCACCACGCCGATGGGGGCGAACAGCAGGGCGAGGTTGCCGATCATCGCGCCGTCGATGGGCGCGTATTCGCCCGCCGTTTCAATGCCCATCAGAAAGGTGAATTTCGGATAGTCGAGAAAACTTTGCAGGTTGATTTCCCCGAAAGTTTCGATAAAGGGCGTAAAGTCGAGGATCTGCAGATAGGCGACGCCTGCCGCTTTGCCGATCAGCGTGAAGATGAGCGCCAGAAGGTATCCCGCGCCGATCCCGACGATAAAGGGGATGAGTTTGAGCATCTTGCCGCCCTTTACGGAAGTAAGCACGATGGCAAAGAAGGCAACCAACCCGCAGAGGATGGAAATGAGGTTGTAATTTTCCGTATTCGCGGCGTTGTACATCATCCACTGCGTCGCCGTGCCGGAAAGGCTTAACCCGATGACCGCCACGACGGGCCCGATGATCACCGCGGGCAGCAGTTTATTCAGCCAGTCGATGCCTACGAATTTGATGACGATGGCGATGATCACGTAAACGAGACCGGCAAAGCCGACGCCGATGATCAGCCCCCAATAGCCGTAATTCTGTGCGACGGCGGCGCTCATGGCGCCGATGAACGTAAAGGAACTGCCCAAAAACACGGGGCTTCTGCCTTTGGTGCAGAAGATGTACACCAACGTGCCGATGCCTGCGCCGAAGAGCGCCGCGGCGGGGTCGAGATGCAGATCGACCGTGCTGACCAGCATGGGGACGAGCAACGTCGCCGCCATGATGGCGATCATCTGCTGGAAGGCAAACACGATGAGTTTGCCTGCGGTCGGTCTGTCCTTGATACCGTAGATCATTTTCATAAGTAAATATCTCCTTACTTAAAAATTGCCTGACGCACAGAAAAAAAGCCTTGCGAACGAAATACTGCAAGGCGAAAATATACGCCGCCGCAGCGGGTATCTTTGGTCGCGGTCCGGAATATTCCGCGCCGCTTAAAAATCCGATTTTATAAATTTTATCATACAGAGGAAATAATGTCAAAACATTTGCCGAAAAGAATTGAAAAAAATCGAAATTTCGTGTAGAATATTTTCGGGAGGCAAAAATATGAAAATTCTGGTAAGCCGCTGTCTGCTCGGCGAAAACTGCCGTTACAAAGGCGATAACTGCAAAAACGAAAAGGTGATCGCGCTGGGAAAAGAGCACGAACTCATCGGCGTTTGTCCGGAAACGGACGGGGGGCTTTGCACGCCGCGCGATCCCGCGGAGCGCGTCGGCGACAAGGTGATCTCTTCCGCGGGGCGGGACGTTACGGAAGAATACCGCCGCGGGGCGGAGATCGCGCTGCGGACGGCGAAACGGGAAAACGTTGCATATTGTATTTTCAAGGCGAAAAGCCCTTCCTGCGGGTGCGGCAGGATTTACGACGGCACGTTCAGCGGAAAACTCGTCGAGGGCAACGGCGTTACCAGCGAACTGCTTTTGAAAAATGGTTTTTGCGTAAAAACGGAGGAAACGCTGTAAACGGCAGGATTCGGCAACGTACGCCCCGCCGCGACAAAAAATATTTAAAAACGGCGGTGATTTTTCTTGATATTCCGCAAGAATAATGCTATTCTATTATAGAAGTCAAAAACAAAAAGGAGAATAAGAATATTATGGCTAAACAGAGAACGGAAAGAGCGGCGAGAGCCGATTTGGTCAGGATTTGTTCCTATGTTGCTTTGGTTTTGGCTGCGGTACTGATTTTCATCAACAACCTGCTGCCTTTGATCGGGATCAGCATTAGCGGTCAGTTTTTCAACATTTTGGGACTTATAAAAGATATTGCTTTGCTGATCGGTATTTCTTTCGGCGCGTTCGCATTTGCCCGCGCGCACGGGAAAACATGGCTGATCATTTTCTGGATCGCTTTCGTGCTTTATATCGCCAGCGCGATCATGGGATTGTTTTAATGAAAAAAGCAATGAAAAAAGGCAAGGCGGAAACGCTTGCCTTTTTTTCTTTTGTCTGTTAAAATATCGGTAAACAAAGAATACAGGGTAAAAATGGCAAAACCGATCGTGGCGATCGTCGGCCGCCCTAATGTGGGCAAATCGACGTTTTTCAATAAAATATCCGGCAAAAAGATATCCATCGTTAAGGATACGCCCGGCGTAACGCGGGACAGACTGTATGCCGACGCCGAATGGTGCGGGCATTATTTCACGTTGGTCGATACCGGCGGGTTGGAGTTGAAGAGCGAGGACGAGATGTGGAATCACATCAAAAAGCAGGCGGAAATCGCCATCGATACTGCGGACGTCATCGTTTTTTTTACCGACGTAAAGAGCGGTCTCACCGGCGCCGACAGGGACGTTGCGCAGAAACTGCGCGTTTCGGGGAAGCCCGTCGTTCTGGCGGTCAATAAACTCGATACGTACAGGGAAGATCTGCTGTATGAATTTTACGAACTCGGGCTCGGCGAGCCGTTCGGCATTTCCGCCGAACACATGACGGGAGTCGGCGAACTTCTGGACGAAGTCGTTTCCCGTTTCGCGGAAAAAGGAGAACAGGAAGAGGAGGATTCCATCAAAATCGCCGTGGTCGGGCGTCCGAATGCTGGCAAATCCTGCCTTTGCAACCGGCTTTTGGGGTTCGAGCGCACCATTGTTTCCGACATCGCCGGAACGACGAGGGACGCCATCGATACGCCCTTCGTATACGACGGGCAGAAATACACCCTCATCGATACGGCGGGGATCCGTAAAAAGAAAAACGTCGATGAGGACATCGAATATTACAGCGTTCTGCGGGCGTTGGCGGCGATCCGCCGCGCGGACGTCTGCCTCGTCGTCGTCGATTCTTTGGAAGGGCTTACGGAACAGACGGTGAAGATCTGCGGCTATGTGCACGAACAGGGCAAACCGAGCGTCG
>CALVUL010000047.1 GCA_944363555.1 uncultured Clostridia bacterium | reverse complement strand
TGCGCGAGTTCGATTTTAAAAGATGAAACGTCCTTTTGCGGCGTGATGACGATCTGCGCGCTTTCGTGTTCGTTCTGCGCCGCCTCGAAACAGAACGCGGCGGGCTTTTTAAATTCCGCGCCGTACGTTTTATCCCGCATGACCTTTACGGTGGTCTGTTTCGACCAAAGTTCGATAGTGTTTTCCATTGCAGTATTCTCCTTAAAACTTTGGGGTTGGGGTTTCAAAAGGGAATCCGCGATTCGCGGATCCCCTTTTGATTTTGTTTATTCCGCTTGGTTATATGCGTAAATATCCGTAACGATCGTAATTTGCGGGGCGGCGTTCCACTTCACGAATTTTATCGTAAAACTGTTCGTTTCCTGCGTGAACGTCCACTGGTTCACCGTTTTATCGAATACCCATTCGTGCGCCGTTCCGTCCCCGCCGTTCGACGCGCCGTAATCGCCCCAAGACGGGCGGCCCGTAACATTGCTTACCTGCAAGTTCACGTTGGCGGAAACGCCTTCGTAATAAATACGCGCCTTAATGACAAACTTATCGTAATTCGCAATTTGTTTAACAACGTCGCCGGAAAACGTTAAAACCGCAGGACTTCCACTCGAAGGAACCGTCTCGCTGTTGTTTGTGATTTTAAGCGCTTTCTTGCCGCTGATTTCATCGTAAATGACTTCCGCCGTGCCGCCGCTGACGGGATAACTGTCCCCGACGTTATAAGCGTTGAGATTTAAAATCGTACCGGGCGCGGGTTTTTCGTTGACGGAAACGTTAAACGTTTTTTCATAATACCCCTGCTTTTTCACCGTGACTTCCAGCACGCCGGTTTTCAGTTCGGGTAAAAACGCCGTAACATTCGTTACGGGAACCGGCTCGCCTTCCAAAGGCGTATAAACCGCGGTAAATTCGCTTGCGGAAAGGTTGAATTGCTCCGTTAAATCGATTGCCGTTTCGCCGTCGGTTTCAATATCCGCATAATAGCCGACGATATTTTTCAGATATACCGTTACTTTCTGAGCCGCCCAAGGATTCATCGTAAAAAGAAGTCTTCCCTCAGTCTTCATATCTTCGGCGATCGTGACGGAACCGGACACGGTATCTAACGCCCATGTATACGTCTCCCACTGATTTGCCGCAGAATTGAGCACCTGACCGTTCGTAATTCCGTTCGGATAACTGTACCCTGGTCCCAAACTCGCGCTGCCGCCGTTACCTTCGGCAACGATTTTCATTTCCATATCGACGTAATCGAAACCGGAAAAATCCCCGATTACGGCGAGATCGAAAATCATGTTCACCCATTGGTTTTGCGCTTGCGTCGTGTGCTCGAATTTCAGCACTTTTTCGCCTGCGTCATCCACAACGGAATAACTATTTTGCACCGTTGTACCGACTTCCGCTTTGAACCCGTCGATCTCCGTTGCGCCGACTTCGTATTCCGAGAAATCAAAGTAACCGAAATTTTTGAGGTTTTCCCCCGTTACCTTGCACGTTACGCTTTCGCCGTAAACGGTTGCGGTGATGTTCGCCGTGCCTTCGGCAACCGCCGTTACCTTGCCGTTTTCATCCACGACGGCGACTTCCTCGTTGTCGCTCGCCAATTCGGCGTAAAGGTCTACGGCGGGGGTTATGCCGAGCGTCAGCGCCGCTTCGCCGTTCTCTTCCAGCACGAGGCTTTCATCGAGGGTAAGTTCTATTTCGTAACTGCCGTCGACAAATTCATCTTCCGCAACGCCGCTTGCCGCCGCGATGCCCTTCTGCACGAAGGTGTCGAGAACCGCTTCCGTTTCCCCCTTCGCCTTCGCCGCGCTCGCCACGTACGCGATGGAGCGCGCGTCCGATACTTCGCTGTACACCGTTTCCGCGCCGGCTTTCTCGATCGCCGCTACAGCCTGAAACTCCCTGTTTATGTTTTCGTAACGCACGTTGCCGAGCACCGCGTTCGCCGCGTACAGCGCGTCGTCTTTCGTATAGATCGTCTGTTTGTCGATCTCCGCCTTTACCGCCCGCGCCGCAACGGCGTCCAGATCCCCTGCCGCTTTTTCGAAGTATTCCGCCGGCGCGATATACACGTTCAGCGCCGTCTCCTCATCCGTTACCAGCGCGTGGATCTCTTCCCCGTAATTGACGATAAACCGCAAGCCCGCGGGTTCTTCCTTCCGTACGGACGCGTCCGTTTCAAAGCCGAAATAACTTTCCGTTACCGGCAACTCTTCCGCGCCGACGCCCATCGCGCCGATCCCGAGAAAACAACTCGCCGCCGCGACCGCAAGCGCCGCGACAATCGCCTTTTTCCCTTTCATTATGCGTTCCCTCCTTCGTCCCATTCCGACCACTCACGGTCGTTCACTATGTTATCCAGCGACGTCAGCAATACGTCGCTTTCATAACATCTTTGTTCCGCCATCGGCGAAACGTACGCCTTCTTTGCCATCATTTTCGTTCCTCCTTTATTTATTTCGCTTATGCGAAAGTTTCCTGAATCACTTTATACTGCACGGCGATCTCCGATTTGCGGAAACCTTCTTTTTCAAAGGTCAGCCGCAGCGTTCCCGCCTGTGCGCCGACGAACGTTTTTAAGTTTTCGCCCGTCAAAGTTTGCGCTTCGCCCCCTGCGGGGGTATAAACCGCCTGCGTTAAACCGCTGCCGAACTTTTCGGCGAGGTCGATCGCCGTTGTCCCGTCGGAAGTGATATCATCGTATCCGCCCACGATCTCGGCGATCACGAAAGTCGTTTTCACGCTTGTGCCGTTGAAAGCGTAAAGGCTGAAATCCAGAACTCCGTTCGCGGCGATATAATCCCAAACGTATTGCCCCGTCGGTACGTTCGCCGAACTGACTCTGTCCTTTCTCCAGGTGGAAATTTTCCATTCGCCGTCTGTCGGCGCGGCGCCGTCGCCGTGTTCGGAATAATTATATACGTTTCCGCTCGTTCCCTGTAGTCCGATCACCCCGCCGCCGCTGCTGTACGTGAGCTTGTATCTCACCGTGAAATAATCGAAATCCGCCAGCGATTTCAGGCAGGGCGCCGTGATGACAAAGTGCGGATATGTCCCCGTACAACTGCCCGAAAGCACGGTATAGCCGCCGACTTCGGAACTTTCCATAGCAACGCCGCCCGCAACGGCGGAAGAGTAAAGCGACATATCGTCGAAGACATACCTTCCGTAAACGGGCGCGCCCGCAACGGAGATTTCCGTTTCCGTCGGCTTATAGCCGTCCTTAAAGACGGAAACTTTCAGCGTTCCCGAACTTTCCGGAAGGAAAGCGCGCACGTTTTCCACTTCCGCCGCTGCGCCGTCCGCCGGCGTGAACGCCGCGGAAAATTCGTTTTCCGAAAGGCCCAGTTCTTCCGTCAGGTCGATCTCGTTCCCGTCGGCGAGCAGCGAGGCATACCGCCCTTGGAAGCCCGCGATGTAAATTTCCACTCTCTGTTCCGCCCACGGCTTTACGAAAAATTGCACAGCTCCGTTGGCTTTGATGGCTGTAAAGGAGTTTTCGCGGCTGAACGTGAATGTTTTCCATTCGCCGTTCGAATATGTGAACGCATTGCCCGTATCGCCTTCCGCGTAATTGAACTCCCCGCCCAGCCCTGCGTTTCCGCCGTTTGCCGCGGGTTTGCCGTCGAGATCGTATTTCACGAATTTCAGTTCGGCGTCGATTGCCGAAAAGCTGCCGAATTCGCCTATGATGTTCGCGTCGAACCGAACGGAGATCAGGTTGTTGACCGCCGTGGTCGTCGCCTCGATCTTCAAAGCTTTTCTGCCGTTCTCCTCCACGACGGAAACGGCGGTATTTTCCGCGTTCTTCCCGAAATTGACGGTGAGCCCGTCAACCTCCGTGCTTCCCGTTTGGCAGTTTTGAAAATCGTACGCGCCGTATTCGGTGATCGGCATCATTTTCACATCCACGGTGCGCGAGGAAGTCTGATTTTTCGTATCCTTTGCGTTCGCCGTCACGCGGATCGTTTTCACGCTTTCATCGGTGATGCGGAAGGAATTTTCTTCCGCGTTGAAATGGTTTTCGGGCAGATCGCTCTCCGTTCCCGAAGTAACGTCCTTTACCGAAAAGTCCGTTATGCTGCCGCCCGAAATATCCTTCGCCGAAAAATACTCGCCGAGCAAAACCGTGGTGTTGTATTTGATCCCCTGCGGCAGGCGGGAGAGGATGATCGGCCCCGTGGCGTCCCGCACGGTGAGCGCGGTGCTCTTCGACTGCCTGTTTCCTTCCGACGAGGCGGTATAGGTGATCACATAGGCGCCCTCCTGTTCGAGGTACACCTTTTTGCCGTCGTTTGCGATGAGATCTTCGCCGAATTTCACCGAAACGCTTACGTCCGCCGCCTTTCCCCCGCACGTTACCGAGGGCGTTTCAAAAACATATTCCGTTCCCGCCTCGGCGGTTGCCGTTTCCGCTATCGTGAAACCGGCAAATTCCGCCGTCTGCGGCTGTTTGTCGCAGGCGGCAAGCGCCGCCGCGGCAAAGAGCAGGAGCGATATGCAACAAATCAACGATGTTTTTTTCATTTTTCCCCTCCTCGTCAGGTCGTGCCCCATTCGGTTGCCACGATCGCGCCTTCCGGCAGTTCGGTTTCCATACGGAAATCGTCGAGATAAACGTCTCCGTAAGTGCCGCCGTCAAACGAAATTTCCAGATTATCGAAAAACGCCGGCGCAAAGGAAAGCGGAATGCACACGGTGTGCCACGCGTTGTCGCACGGCAATGAGAGATTGCGGATGTTGGCATAGGCGTTCGAAACCGAGGAAACCAGTCTCGGCACCACCCACATATTGCTGCCGTTCCACGTCGCTTTGTAATCGAAGGCGATATACGCGCCCGCAGGATATAAATTGAAGTTCATATTCCCCATATAATTGGCGGAAATGCCGAATTTCCCGCCCCAGACGGCCGTTCCGTCGGCAACGCCGTCGCGGTAAACGCGCGCATAGCGGAACCCTTCGGGCGCGTTTTCCGCATCGACCATGACTTCCGATTTCAAAACCGTGCCCGTGGTGTAGGTTACAAAACTCTGATACGCCCGTTCGAAGGACAAAATTTCGTTTTCGGCGATTTCCGCATCGGGGGCGACGAAGGTTTCCTCTCCGTAGTGCAGCACCATATTATCCACGTAAACTTCGGGATTCACGCCGGAAATCGTCACGTTCACGTGCGTCGGGCCGTCGATCCCGAGGGAGTAGAAAATTTCGTACCGGTTCACCGAATAGGTGATCTCGGCCTGCTGCCCCGCGGCCACCTCGGCCATCTGCACGTTGGAATACATCAGCCCGATTTTTTTCTGCAGAATCGAGGTCGCAATCGTTACGGGCGCGGCGGAGGCGTTATACACGTCGAACGTGATTTTCGTCATCCTCGAAAAATCGCGGTAATTTTTCGTCCCCTCCAGATTGTAAAGAGGCACGCCGAGAACGTTGGAGGTTTTCTTATCCGCCGCCGTTTCGCTCACCGTATAGCGCACCGCGCCTTCGCCTTCGGTCGCGTGTTCTTTTACGCAATCGAGGCGGAACGTACCGGAATAATAGAAATCGTGAACTTCCCGATAGTTTTCAAAGGAATTCAGCAAAACCTCCGTCGGTTGCGGCGCAGCCGCCCCGTCCGTTTCTTTTTTCTCGTCACAGCCGAAAGAGGCAAAAACCGATACAGCCGCGATCAGCGCCAAAATCAAGGCAAATCTTTTTTTCATAACTTTCCCCTCAATTCACCGTATAAACGCCCGTGCAGTACACGGTGCATTCGTTTTGCCCTTCGGGCATCGTGATCCTGAACCGCACGCCGGTAATGGAACGGATGGTGCTCCATCTTACCAGATCGAGGCGCGGAATCCAAAACGCGTTATAGCCCTTCGTCAGGACGGCGTCGTCCACGGAAACCGTTCTGCCGTCCGTGCCGACGAACCAACATTCCACGATGACGCGCGCATCGGAAGGATTGTAGAACGTCGCCAAAAGGTTGCCCGTTTCCGCATTCACGCTCTCTTTATCCGCCGCGTAGGTGAAATCGAAATTCTGCCTGCCGAGAGCGACGTCCCCGTCCACGGTAAAGGTGAACTTCGCCGCGGGATTTCCTTCAAGCGTTTCTTTCGCGTAAACGCCGCCGCGGACTTCCGCCGCCGTATCCGCGTCGTAAAGAAGCGCGGCTTTTCCGCCGAGATCGAGCGTAAAGGACAAACCGGATTGCGTTTCAAAACGCAGATCTCCGCTTTGTTTCGTCATATCAAACGTCGCTTCCGCGGTCATTGCGTCCGCGGCGGCGCCGTTCACGGAAACGATCTTTTCCGTTCCTTCGGAAACGATCTGCATCTTCGCCTGCGCGTTATATTCGGTATAATCGGTTACGAATACGCCTTTCTGCGCCAGCAGGATCAGGTTGATCACCTGTTCGCGCTGGCTGAAAAAGAGGTCCTCGTCCTCCGTAACGCGGTTGTTGTTATAAAGGGATTTGAAAATCTTCCCCAGCACCGCGTCGGCGGAATAACCCGCCTTTTCATACAGTTCGCCGAGCAGGCAGAAATATTCGTATTCCTCGTGGGAATCCCTGTACTGGTGCGCCCTGATCGACCCGACGGGACCGTCGATCCCGTAAGGTTTCCCGGGGTAAAAGATGTAGCCGTCCCCCGCGGCGTTGGAAATACGGCTGGCGAGCGAATAGGCGTCGCACGGCTCGTAGCTGTTCACCCCTGCCGCGGCGTTATAGGTGATCTGCTGATATTGCGCGACTTCCCAGATCAGATATCCCTTTGCCCCCACGTCGTAAGTAAACCACTGCGAAAGACGCTGTTCCAGCCTCGAACTGTCCAGACGGTTGCCGAACATCGCATCTCCCGCGGCATACCACCAGTTGCCGCTGATCTTCCGATCGGTCCAGTCCGCGAGGGCTTCTTCGTCCCGCGCGCTGTCCAGCGAACCCGTTCCGATACAGAACTGCCTGGAAACGTCGGGATCGAGGCGGGAATCCACGGTGGAAGTGATGTAATTGCCCACAAGGCTCATACTCTCGGTGAGCGCGGCGAGAAACTCCGAAGAACAATCGGAAAACGCGGCGGCAAAGGCTGCGGTTTCCTCTTCCGAAAGCCCCGCTTTTGCGGCGATGGTTTCCGTATCGGCGTCCGCCAGCACGTTCACCCAGTATTCCTTGCGCGCTTCGAAATCCGCGCTGACCGAATTGACTTTATCCCAAGTGTTGTTCCAATGCGGCTCGTCGATAAAGCCCATATAGCAGCCGGCTTTGGCGAGATAATCGTATTGATCTTCCACAGACGCTCTGACCAGCCTCGATATATAGTTATCGAAAATGGTATAACCCCCCCCCCCCCCCCGCGCTCTCGACGCGTCGAACCCCGAAGGCAGGTTGATCTGC
>CALVUL010000046.1 GCA_944363555.1 uncultured Clostridia bacterium | reverse complement strand
GCGCAACGCCCCTTTCTTCCTGCAAGATCGTAAAGATCGGTTTCGACGAACTTTGACAAAACCGATAATACGGCGTTTCCGCTCCCGTCAACCGTTTTCCGCGGGCGTTACGCAAACGAGAAAGACGATGATATGTTCGCAGATTCTCGCCCACTTTTCAAAATCCTGCGGCGGATACGCGCCTTCTTTGTAAGCGTGTTCGACAGTCGCGCCCAACCGATAAAAAATCTTTACGCCCGCCTTGTCGATCGTTTTAAGATAACCGTCCGTAGACGGAAAGCAGTAAGAGGCGGGGTCGTTTTCATCGGCGGAAAAATCCCGAAAGATCCTGTGCAAGTCCACGGCGCGGTCCCCGCCGTAACGCGATTCGAACGCGCTGTCGTGCAGGCGGGCGTACGGGATCCCCGCCTCCGTAAACAGCGGCGCGTTCGTAAAGCCGCGCACACTGCCCGCGGGGCCGTTGTTGACGGCGTGCATCGGCTTCATCTTCCCTTCCGACTGCTTAAAATCCACCTTCAATTCGCGCGTTTTTTCTCCTCCTTGTCTTCTTTTCATAAACTCCGAAAACGGCGGCGTCGGTTGAAAGTCCGTCAAAAAGAGATGATGAACGATCCGCCTAAACTATACCGCATTTTTGCGAAAATTGCAACTTTTCATATAACATTTATGAAACGTTGCCCTTTTCTTACGTTTCGATCCGCAGCGTTTTGATCTCGAACGGTTTGAAGCAGAGCGAAACGGCGTTATCCTTTACGGCGATCTCGGCAATGTCTTTTTCCATCAGGTCGGTTTCAAAAATCCTTTTTACGGCAAAACCGAATGTAAGGCGCGCGGTTTTGTGTTTGTTCGCGCTTTCAAACGCGCGGAGGACGATCCCCCTGCCGCTTTCCGCTTTTTTGACGGTGTCGATCACGACGTCGCCGCAATCGGCGGTTACGAAAGAAAACCCGTCTTTCAGCCGTTTGCCCTTATGCCGATTCCCGATCACGGCGACGGGATTGTTCAGGGCGTAAGCCTGCGCGACGACGTCGGAATTTCTTAAATCCCCTTCGTGCGCGTAAAGCGAATAGGTGAATTCGTGCTTTCCCTTATCCCCGTTCGGATTCGGATATGTGGCGCAGCGCAGCAGCGTAAGGCGCGTTTCCGACCCCAGAATTTCATAGCCGTATTTGCTGTCGTTCATCAAAGCGACGCCGTAATCCGATTCGGATACGTCGGCGAACTTATGCGCGCATACTTCGAATTTCGCCTGTTCCCAACTGTTGTTGCGCGTCGTCGCCCTTTCGATGTTGCCGAACTGTATGTCGTATGTCGCTTTCGTCGCGTTGAGATCGAAAGGAAAATACGCTTTTATACAGAGGTGCTCGTCGTGCCAGTCGGCAAAGGTTTCGAAATCGATGCGCGGGCAGTTGTCGTACAGGCAGATCTTCTGCTCGATCGTCGAGTGCATAAATCTGCGCGTGATCTTCACGCCCCTGCGCGCGCCCTCGTCGAAAAACTCCGCCGCGGCGACGTCGTCGATCTCCCAGATCTTCTCGTCGTGATAGACGCGCAGTTCCCAGCCGTCGTAATATCCCGGGGGATAATCCTCGTGCGCTTCCAGCACGTTGCCCGCGCAAGCGCTTTTTAAGATCTCCCTGCCCCGCAGTTTATCGTATATGCGGGAAAGGCGGTATTTTTCGTCGAAGGTAACGGCGTAATAATCGTTTTCCATCCGCTTTTCCTGCAAGAACACGCGGGAAGGCGCGTCCTTCAGCGCGACGCCCGTAAAGCCTTTTCCCGCGACGTTTTGCACGTTATAGTATCTGCCGCCGTAAAAAACGGGTCCGGAATACGCCGCGGTGTTGGGATTGAAGGCTATAAATTCCTCGTCGGAGGCTACGTTTTCCGCCGCCGCGGCAAGCGCGGTTTCGTAGATCTCCCCGCCGATCAAGGCGATCGAGGCGTAATCGGCGTCGGAATCGTTATACACTTCCTCGATGGAACTGCCGGGCAGAATATCGTGGAACTGATTTTTCAAAATGAGTTTCCAGCCTTCCGAAAGTTCCTCCGCGCGGTATTTTCTGCCCGCGAAAAGTTCCGCCAGAACGGAAGCGAATTCCGCGTTCTGGAACAAAAATTCCGATTTGCGGTTGTTCTTCTTGTTCTTGGCAATGTTCGTATACGTGCCTCGGTGAAATTCGAGATACAACTCTCCGCGGATTTCCGGCACCTTCTTTCCGGCGCAGTTTTCTTTGAGCCTTTCGATAAAGTCCCCCGCCCTGCAGATCTTTGCCGCGGGAAGATTGGGCAGCCCCATATTCGCCCGCCGCATCTTTTCCAGCATGTCCGCGGTAGGTCCGCCGCCCCCGTCCCCGTAGCCGAAGGTCAGAAGCGCTTCGTCGTTTAATTCCTTTTGCTGATAGCGCTCCCACGTCCCCGCGATCTGCTCGGCGTTGGTGTTGCCGGTATACGTCGTATAGACGACGGGTTTTCTGCCGCGTTCCTTGTCCTGCGGCGTTAAGAAGTAGGTGAACACCTTGCTGCCGTCGATCCCGTACCAGTAAAAGGTATCGAAAGGCATCTTGTTGGTGTCGTTCCAGCTGATCTTGCTCGTAACGAAGGTTTCCACCCCGCTTTTCCGCAAGATCTGCGGCATCGCCGCCGAATACCCGAACACGTCCGGCAGCCAGAGGATCTTCGACTCGACGCCGAATTCCTCTTTGAAAAACTTCTTGCCGAAAAGGATCTGCCGCACGAAACTTTCCCCCGAGATCAGGTTGCAGTCGGCTTCCAGCCACATCGCGCCTTCCACTTCCCAGCGCCCTTCCTTCACGCGCGCTTTGATCTTTTCGTAAAGTTCGGGCGCGTCCTCCTTGACGATCTGATACAGGATCGCCTGCGAGGACATGAACTTGTATTCCGGATAGCGGTCCATCAGATAGAGCACCGTGGCGAAGGAATGCACGGCTTTTTCCCGCGTCAGCCGATAGGGCCACAGCCACGCGATGTCGATATGGGTATGCCCGATGCCCGCGACGGCGGGTTTTTTATCCGTTCCCCCATAGAGGTTTTCTCTTAAATACGCGGATGCGGCGCATGCCGATCTTTCGTAATTTTCGCTGTAAAATTCCCTTAGATCCAGCAGATTGAGCGCCGCGTTGACGTGCGAGAGCACGTCGCTGTACGCCGCGCTTTCCGGCTCCGTATAATGCAGAACCTGCATCGGCGCGAGAAGGTCGTAATACAACTTTTCGGTATTGACGTCGATCGTTTTCAGGCTGAAAACCGTCTTGATCCCGTAATCGTAGACCTTGCCGGAATAAGCGTAGAAAAACACTTCGTGCTCCCCCGCGCGGTCGAAACAAATTTCCGTATGGTTTTTATCGGCGCCGCAGACGATCTCTCCGTCCGCGTAGACGAGATACTGCGGGCTTTCCGCGATCCAGCCTTCGGCAAGTTCCGCAAACAGGCCGATCCTTTCCCCTTCGCCGCATTCGGGCAGCGTTACCGCAAGGCGGAACCACCCGTGTTCCCCGTCGTGTTCCGCCCACATCCCGTCGGGCAGCGGCCGCATCGACGCGCGATCGGGCAGAACGTTGTCTTTTTTATAATCCGTCTTGACGAACTCCGCCGTCAGTTTTTCGCTGCGTTTCACGATGTGCGTACGGATCGTTTCCAACAGCGTCTGCGCCCTCTCCTGCAATTTTCTCATTGTCTTTTCCTCG
>CALVUL010000045.1 GCA_944363555.1 uncultured Clostridia bacterium | reverse complement strand
ATTTTCTCATTGTCTTTTCCTCGCTAAATTGTATTTACCGTTACGACGGCGGACCACGGGCCCGCCCAACGCTTTTCGTTATCGCCCCAATCGAGCAGATCGCGCTCCAGCTCTTCGATGCGCTCGCCTTTCTCGGCGTAGTTTTTCAGCCGATCCCCGCAGCCCTTTATCCGCGCGGCGAGCCCGCCGATGCGCGCCTCCTGCACTTCGAACCCGTAAGGCTTGTTTTCCGCATACCACAGCGCGCGGAAGGTTTCAAGGAACCTTTCTATCCTCCGCGCGAGAGTTCCGTATTCGCCGATCAGCCGCCGCAGCGCGGCGGCGTCGTTTTCCCGATAGATCCGCCGCGTTTTCACGCCGAGCGTGTATTTGATCTCCATCACCTTTGCAAAATCCCGCATGAAGGCAAACAGAAGGGAAAATTCGCCTTCCCGCGCCGGCGCTTTCAGCCGCCTTGCGAAACGGCGGAAGATTTTTTCCTCTCCTTCCCTGACGCTCTTATCCGCAAAGCCGCAGAACGGATCGCTGTAAAACATATATCTGCCGGAATTTTCCTCTGCGCAGACGTCGGCTACGTCGAGCAAGGCGAAATCGTCGTATTCGCAGCCGACGATCGATTTGAATTTCGCCTTGATCGCCGCCGTATCGGCGTTGCCGTTCGCCCGTTCGATCACGAAGAGAAGCGCGGGCAGGACGGAAAAATAGGAACATTCCTTGCCGCCGTCCCCCCAAAGGGTCATCAGCACGTTTTCGATCCCGTATTCCCGACAGGCGTCCATCGCCGCGCCCATCGTCCTTTCCGTATAGCCGTTTTTCGGCTGGAAGCCCGTCCACGTCCAGATCCCGCCGGCAAACCAAAGTTCGTTTTGGAACTGTTTATGGCTGTCAAACATCTTTTTGTAGGCTTCTTTATCCGAAAGATAATAATACCAGTAGATGAGCCCCGCATTTTCGGGAACCCCTTCGATCGTCTCCTTTGAAAAGCGCACGATCGGTTCGTTTTCGCCGCAGAAATAGCCGTGATTTTCCGCTTTGAAGAGCATATCGCTCCAAATTAACGGGGTAAAGCCGTATTTTTCGCAGATCACCGCAACGCGCCGTAAGTGCCTGAAAAAGATCTTCCCCTTGTCTTCGTAGCCGTGTTTTTCGAGATGCTTGCCGAGCCCGAGCAGATACGCTTCGTCCATGCCGACGTTGATATAGCGCGAAGAAAAACATTCCCGCATGGTCGCAATCATCTTCTCGATGAGCGCGTAGGTTTCCTCCTCGTCCGCCAGAAGGATGCCGTCGATATCCGAAAGCGGGCGGAAGCGGTTCCATCTGAAGATCCCGCCGAGATGCGCGAGGGTCTGGATGCACGGCACGACTTCCACGTTCCTTTCCCTGCAGTACCGCTCCGTTTCCTTCAGCTCCGCCGCGGTGTACCCGCCGCGCAGATACCCGAAATACGCTTCCCCCTCGATCTCGTAGGTATCCTCCGTGTAAAGTTGCAGCATGTTATAGCCCATGGCGGCGATGATGTCGACAAAGCGTTTGAGCGCCGGCATTTTCATCACGCCGTTGCGGGAACAATCGAGCATCACCCCGAATCTTTTATACGCCATCGCCTTTCTTTTCCTCCCTTCCCGAACGGATCGTGATGTTCCATTTCCCCGAAGGCGGCGTTCTGAACCGCTCCGCCAGCACCGGCCCGCAGGAATTGGATCCGACGCCGCTCATAAAAAAATCCGCGTCGATGTAGGCGGCGTTCCCCGTTTGCAATTCGTTTTCGTGTCCGCACGCCGCCAGCATCGCGTCGGAATACGGCCGCGCCGAAAAGGAAAAATCCCCTTCGATCTCCATAAAATTTTCGCCGTCCTCCGCGCGCATGACGCGGCAGCCGAAACGGCTGCCGTATTCCTGCGGCTTGGCGTACGGGCAGCGGTTTTCGGAAATCCGGAACGCATGCCGCCCCATATACGCGGCGAGCCTTTTATCGGCGTAACATTCCTGCGGCCCGAAGCCGAGATACGAAACGCGGTCGAACTTCTTATCCAGAGCGAACGATATGCCGAACCGCGGCAAAAATTCCGAAAAATCCAGCGTCTTATACGACGTTTGAAGTTCCAGCGCGCCGTCAAAGACCGTATATTCCGCCTCGACGGCGACGAGCGGGCAAAGCGACGGCACGCAGAGCGCCCCCGAAAACCGCATTCCGCCTTCGGTTATTGCCGCCTTGCGCACTTCGAAGCGCGCTTTGTCGAGAGAATATTCCTTCCACTTTTCCTGAATATAGCGATCGTTGTCGACGGGCGCGCGGAAAATATTCCACGTTATCGGCGCTTTCAGCCTGTTTTCCCCGCCGCAGTTCCACGCCGTAACGCCGGCGTTCGTTTTATCGAAGGTTAAGGAAAGATCCCCGCACGAAACCGTGAGATACCGCCCTTTTTCCGTAAATCTCCGCTTTTTCACCGCGCTTTTTTTCTGCGGAGCGGGGTTTTTCGCGGCGTATTCCGCGTAGAAAGCGGCGGGCTCTTTTTCTCCCCTCCGATAGAAATCGATCTTCACCGATTCCGCATCTTCGAGTTCCAAACAACTTTCCCCCTGCGGCGGAAGGAGGATCTCTCTTTTTTCCGTGCGGGTCTTTCCTCCCTGCGCGTACGCGATCTCCGCGATCAGATCGAGGGTCTCGAAGAACTGCGCGGAACGCACCGCAACCCCCTTTTCCTTTCGCGCGAACTTCACCGGTTCGTAGATCTTTTTCATTTCCGCCGTACCGCTCTTAAAGGCGCGGTCGGGGGAAAGGATGCCGTCTATGCAATAGTTGCCGTCGTTGGGAAAATCGCCGAAATCGCCGCCGTAGGAAAAGCCTTTCCCGCGATAACGCACGCCGTGATCCGCCCACTCCCACACGAATCCGCCGGAAAAGCGGTCGGAGCGGTCGATGACGTCCCAATACTGCTTAAAGTCCCCCGGGCCGTTGCCCATGGAGTGGCAGTATTCGCAAAGCAGCAGCGGGCGGGTCTCCTTTTCGTCGCCAAGATAACCTTCCGTAAGCCACTCGTAAGGCGGGTACATCCTGCTGATGAAATCGACTTTATCGGTGTAATATTTGTCCTTCCGGCTGATGGTCGCCTCATAGTGGATCGGGCGATCGTCAACGGCGCGCACGTAATCCGCCGCCCTTTCAAAATTTTCGCCGAAGCCCGATTCGTTGCCCAGCGACCAGATCACGACGGACGGGCGGTTGCGGTTGACCATCACGTTGCACGCCTGCCTTTCGGCGATGGCGGCGGTAAAGAGAGGGCTGTCCGCAATCTCGTTGAAATTGCACCGTTCCGCCTCGACGTGGCGCGTGAGCACGCCGTGTGCCTCTACGTCGCTTTCGCTCAGAACGTACAGGCCGATCTCGTCGCAAAGCCGGTAAAATTCTGGGCACGCCGGATAATGCGCCGTGCGCACGGCGTTGACGTTATACCGTTTCATCAGCCGAAGATCCCGCTCGATATCCGCAATGCCGACGGCGGCGCCGCTTTCCGGCAGGAAATCGTGCCGGTTCACGCCTTTTAATTTGATCGCCTTGTCGTTGAGCAGGAATTTGCCGTCTTTGACCCGAACGCGCCTTACGCCCACCTTTTCGTAGATCACTTCCCCGCCGGCGCGAATGACCATCGGATAAAGATACGGCGTTTCTGCGCTCCAGAGCCGCGCGTTTTCTATTTTGAAACCGATCCGCTCCCCCTCCGGCGCGCGCCTTTGCGTCCCCGCGAAGGAAACTTCCGCGTCGCTGCCGAAAACCGTGAGAAAGACCGTGCCGTCCGTATCCGTTTCGATCCGGTAATCGACGACGTGCTTTTGAGGGCGTTTCAGCAGATACACATCCCTGAAGATCCCCGTAAAGCGCCATTTGTCCTGATCTTCGAGATAGGTGCCTGCGTTCCATTTCAGAACGAGAACGTCCAGCGTGTTTTCCCCTTCGCGGAGAAGATCGCCGATGTCGAACTCGCTTATGCGGTGCGAAATCTGCGAATACCCCGCAAACTTGCCGTTGACGTAGAGATAGAAACAGGAATCCACCCCTTCGAACACGAGGAAGCACTTTTCCCCGCAATCGCGCCATACAAACGTTTTCCGATAGCGGAACGCCGGATTTTCGTTGGGAACGAACGGCGGATCGTAGGGTATGGGGTATTTCAGGTTGACATACTGGAAACGATCGTATCCCGCGTACTGCACGCAGGAGGGCACGGCGATCTTTTCCTTCGGTTCTTCCCGAAAAAAGTCGTCGGGAACGTCATAAAAGGACGGGTACGCGCCGAACGCCCACTCCCCGTTCAAACCGATAAAGCGGCTGCTCTTCGTACGCGGCGCAAAAGCGGCGTCCTTTTCCGCAAAGGGGATGAAATAACAGTGCGGCGGCAGCGTGCCGACGTTTTCAAGCCTTTCAAAATATTTTTCCATAGCGTTTTTTACATTTTTTTCGGGAGGCGTTGGATCCGCCTCCCGAACGCGCTTATTTCAGTTTAGCCCTGAAGTTGTCGAGATAAAACACGGACAGCGTAACGCCGTCCCCCCGCGGAAACACGAGGGAAAACTGGTTGATCTCGTCGTCGTAAAACTCGTTGTTGTGGGGATAGAAAAAGTTTTCCGTACTGAATTCCACATGGTTCCAGCCCGGTTCCATCCAGATGGTGAAACTCGTTTCCCCCAGCGGATAAGGCCTTAAATCGACGTTGACTTCCCGATCGAGCGTGTTGTAGAGATCGAAACAGATCGCCGAACAGTCGCTGAAATCGGTTTTCTGGAAATACGCGCCGCTGCAGGAAACGGTAACGCCCGGTTTCGCTTTGCCCCACGTTTCCTCCTTGCCGAGTATCTCCATTTTCAGACTTCCCTCGCCGTGGGTAACGTACGTTTTATCCGTATTGAGCGAAGTTTTGCCGAAATTGCTCGTCAGTTTCAACTGCATGCATTGTTCCTGCGTTTCAAAATCGCCCATATAATAATAGCCGTTCTCCACGAGGTTGGTCGCCTGCGCGTAGGGGTTTTCCGTTCCGCCGCCTTCATTGCCGGCGGAAGGGTCCGCCGGCTGACAACCCGCAAAAAGACATGCGGCGCACGCGATCGCGGCGATGACTGCCAAAATTCTCTTCATCTCATTCACC
Source organism: uncultured Clostridia bacterium (assembly GCA_944363555.1). Lineage (GTDB taxonomy): Bacteria > Bacillota > Clostridia > Christensenellales > Borkfalkiaceae > UMGS775. The sequence goes on along the minus strand of CALVUL010000045.1, from coordinate 571 downwards.
TCCCGTCGTCGTATAGGAAATCGCGTCGATATACAGCGGTATGCCGCCCTCCGCGCTGAAATTTTCCGCCATGAAATACAGCCCTTTGATCTTTTCCGGATCGGAAAGCGTGTTTACGTTTGCGATCACCACGCTGTTCCAGCCGGGGCGCAGGGTGTAACTCGCCACATCCAGATACAAAAGTCCGTTGAAACTCCTGAGCGTGAAGTGCAGTTCGGTATCGGAATCGTTATAGACGAACAATTCTATATCCACCGTTTCGGCAAGCGGCACCGCTTTCGTGAATTCCTCGTTGAGCGCGATAAACGGTACGGAAGCGTTCTGCGAACCGATCAGCAGGATTTCGAGCGATCTTTCGCCGTCTTTCACGAAAGCGGCGTTTTCGTTGATCGCAACGCTGCTTGCGGAATTGGCGCCGATAAACGCGTGCGCGCCGTCCTCGAATCCGCTGAAATACACATACGTATCGCTCACCTTCCGGCTGATGGAACGCGTTTCGTCGCCCACCGTTACGGTAAAGGAGACGACGCCGCTTTCCCGAATATCCGCCTCGATGGTGTACAGCCCGTTT
>CALVUL010000044.1 GCA_944363555.1 uncultured Clostridia bacterium | reverse complement strand
GTCGTGGAGTTAGAGCGCATTTTCGCCCCGAACGACACGCCCTGCCACCAGCAGGGATAGGAATAATAATCGCGGATGGGAAACGCCGGCTCGCTGATCAGATCGATCTCGTACGCCGCCACGGTATCCGCTTTCGGCAGATAGGTCGCGTCGTACGTTAAAAACTCCACGCCGAAAAAGCGCTCCAAAAAATCGTACGCACTGTACAAAAGCCCTTCTTCGCAGTCGGAATGCAGCACGTATAAACTGCCGAAACTTTTGATGACGAAAGCGCCGTTCGTAAGATTATCGTAATCCACGTCGGAAAAATCCGCGCCTTCCTGATAGACGGTATTCCCCACGGAGATCACTTTTTCCGATTCGGAATAACTTCTGCCCGCGTCGCTCTCCACGGGCAGATCGACGCCCGTCGTCTGCCTGACGAAGGTCCTGATCTCGCTCGCGGCGTACGCTTCGTTGGCGGTCGCCTGCGCGGGGATAATGATTCTGTACTCCGAATCGTTATCCTGCACGAAATAGCCGTTTTCCGCCGGCGCGGGAGGAGTGCTCCCGCCTCCGCCGTTGTTGCCGCCTTCGGACGACGGGGTTTTATCGCACGCCGCTGCAAAGAGCATGCATGCGCAAAGCAAAAACGCGATGATCTTTTTCATGTTTTTTCTCCTTTTCACGATACGTTCACCGTAAAGACGAGGCGGGCGACGTTCATGGCGTCGTCGTAAGCGTAATACTGCACGATGTATTTACCCGCTTCGGGGAAAACGAATTTCCCACCCTCCGCCACGCGGCGGAACCCGTCCGGCGCGATGACGATCACATAGCATTCGCAGTTTTGCGTTACGTTATCGAAAACGTACGCCGCGGGGAACTGCGTTTCCTCCCCCGCCTTCGCGCTCGTCGGCACGCCGTCGACATAAATTTTCGGCGCGGAATCGTCCTCGATGTCGAATACGTAACGCCGCTGGGCGGGGAACAGTTCATTCCCGTCGTCGGCAACGTATTCCACGATCCATCTGCCGAGCTGATCGACCATGACCGACGCGGGCGAGGCGCAGCCGGCTCCGTCGAGAGGCTTGGAGCCGTCCGGCTTGGTCAAACTGACCTTTACTTCGGAAATCGGCGAAAGCACGTCGTATGCCGCGGCGGCGGGAACGGACGCCGTACCGCCGAGGGAAAGATCGTCAAACGCCGGCTCCTCCCCGAAGAAGATCGTCGGGGAATACACGTCGGCAAAACGCTGTTTCACGCCGCCGATCTCCGTTGTGAAGAACGGCTGGTTGTTGACCCTTTTCAGGGCGAAAGACGTAGCCGATCTGACCCCTTCGAGTTCAAAAGCGAGCACGCACAGTCCGCCGCCGAAACCGGTGAAGGAAGTGCCGTCCTCCCACGCGGATATGCGCTGCGTCAGGGCGACGCCCGACTGGTTCGCAAGGCGGCTTCCCGCGCCGTCGAACCGCCATTGAAAATAACTGTTGTCGTTGACGAGCGAACCGCTTACCGTCGCTTCGTACACCCCGTTGACATAGAGCATGGACGTGGTCGCGTCGTTGGCTTTCAGAGAAAACACGACGCGCTTGTTCGGATCTTCATAATCGCGCAAGACGACGTTCAGCCGATCGTATTCGCCCCCCGCCTTCACGTCGAAGGAAAATTCCAGCCCGTCTGCCGGAAGGACCTGCGGCAGCATGAAGCCCGTATCCTTTTCGGCGGTGAAGATGACCTCTTCCGCCGAAGAAACGGTTTGCGCCGTACGGCTGTAATCGTCGCCGACGTACTGCACGATGTAATCTTCCGCATACTGCGGCGCGATCACGGGCAGGACGTAACTCTTTTCAAACGCGAGATCTTCCTGCGAGAAACCCGCTTTATAGGTGAGGACCGCACTCGTGCCGGCAAGCGTTCCGTTAAAGACGTAGCCGCCTTCGATCAGTTTATCCCCCTGCGCGAGGAATACGAGATCGCCGTTCACGTACGCCGCGCGGTACATCGCCGCGGGCAGCGTGTCGTCGACATAGTTCGTAAGGGTGCAATCCGCGATGCTGTTATCCTTTGCCGAAGTCAGCGTAACCGGCAGGAAAGCCGGCGTTATGCTCACGCTTTCCTCCACGTCGAAAGCGCAGGCGACGGAATCCACCGCGCCGTAGGCGTTCTGGAAAAGATAGCAGATCACGTATCTGCCCGCCTTTTCGGGGACGTAGTAGTTGTATTCCCCTGCGGAAAAGACCGCTTCCTCCGCGCCGTCTATCTGCAGATACACGGACACGGGCACGCTTTTATCGCCGTTTGTGCTGAGGTCGTTTTTCGCGGTTACCGGCGGAACGGCGACGGTATCGCCCGTCTTATAGGAATCGGCGAAGGAAATATCCGCAAGAAACTGCGTTTTCGGCATCGTTTCGTAACACGTTACGCTGCGGGAAACGGAAAACAGTTCCCCGCTTTCCAGCCGCACCGAACAGCGCATTTCGTAATCCCCCGTCCGCGGGAATACGATCGCGCCGTTTTCGGGGCGGAGCGTCTGCCCGTCTTTCGTTAAAAACGCGTAATCGGCTTTTGCGGAAATATCCCCTTCGCGGAAGTCGATCACCCGCGTTTCGGGCAGCGCGAAGGGCACGCCGAGCACCGCGTTGGTATCGTGCTCCACCGCGAAATACGGGGAGGCGTTCACGATCCCCCCATCTGGGTTTCTTTCCATCCACTGGCCGCCGATCTTGCGGATATGGCAGGTGATGTTGTCGCTGTTACACCCGAGATAGGTGATCTTCAGTTTGCAGTAACCCGACGTAAAGAGATTTTCGAAATATTCGCGGGAATATATCCCCTCGTAAGGCGTGCCGGAGAGCATGGCGCCCGCCGTAGACATATACTCCTCGCTCACGAGATCGGCGATCATGTTGCCGCTGATCGTGGCGTTCGACCCGCTCAGGGCGAAGGTCATGGAGTTGAGCGCGGCGTTTTCGCTTTCCTGCACGAAAAACTGCCTTTTCGCGCCGAGGTTGTAGCCCACCTCCATATAAGGACCGGTGTAATAGATGTGCGTGGGCGCGATAAACGACTGGTTGTAGCCCACAAGATACTGCTCCGTGCCCCGTATTTTCAGCATGGAGTTGAACTGGAATTTCACGCTGGAAACCGGCTCCACGTCGTCGGAATATCCCGCCCACGCGGCGGTCCATTCATTCCACCACCCCGCGGTGTCGGGCTGGGGCGCGACGGCGTAAACGAGTTTCTGCGCCTCGTCTTCCGCATCCGTAAGCGTTACGAGCACATAATCGAAATCCGCCTTCCCCACCGTTTCCGGAAGAAAAGCGAGTTCCAAAAATCCCGCGGCGAGTTCTTCCTTGGCGATGTAATTGAGATAATCTAAGGAAACGCTGTCCTTGCCGTCCACCCCGTGCATGGTTACCGTCATGCCGGTTACGCCGCGGGTATCCGCCGCGCCGTTTTCAAAGGTAAGTTCTTCTTCGGAAGAAAAATACCCCGCGGCGGTTGCCGCCCGTTCTTCCGCAAAAACGCCCGCCGCAGCGAACAGCAGCGCCGCCGCGAGCAGCGCGGCAAGCAGCGTTGTAACGACGCCTTTATTTTTCACTTTCATTTTTCTTTCTCCTGATGATCAGCCACATCGCGGCGGCGGGCAGCGCGAACGCCGCAAGCCATACTTCCCCGCCGATCTCGCCGTTGCAGGCGCATCCCTGCCCCGTAACTTTAAATTCAAAGACCTTTTCGGCGGCGTTTCCCGCAAGGTCCGTCGCCCTGTACACGATCTTATAATCGCCTTTTTTCAGTTTCACTTCGCCGTTTTCCGGCTCGACCGGTTTGTTGCCGCGGGTGATTTCCACGCTGTAAGTCAGCGTTTCGCCGGAATTATCGGACACGGCGGCGTCGAGAATCCCGATGACGTTGCCCGCCTGATATTCCGCGGCGTACGCGCCGTCGACGACGATCACCGGCGCTTCCGTATCGGCGAGAACGGTGAAGGTCCTGCGCGCTTCGGCGCGTTTATCCCCGCCGTATACCGCGAAATACACGATCTCGTATTCGCCTTCGGCAAGGGTGATCGCCCCATCCTGCACGGCGACTTTTTCCCCGCCGCGGTATACTTCGACTTCCGCGGCGGCGCTCCCCGCGGCGGAGGTCGCCGTTGCGGAAAGCAGCGTCAGCCGTTTGCCGGCGTAATAGGTCGCTTCGTATTCGCCTTCCACGGCGATTTCCGGCGCGCGCTCTTCGAGGGAGACGGTAAATTCGCACTCCATCGTTACCGGCTCCGTCGCGCCGAACACGGTGAAGGAATATACGACGGTATACGTGCCCTCTTCTGCAAACGCGTGGGCGATATTCCGCGTAACTTCCTCGTCGTTTTCATCGTAAACGCAAAGCGTGTACTGCGTGCCCGCCGGCGTCACGGGCAGGGGCAGGGAAATCGGCTCCCCGTAATAGCCCTTTGCCGAAACGCGGCTTTCCACCTCGATGGAAACCGAGGAAACGGTGAAGGTCTCTTCCGCCGTGCCGTACAGGTCGGTCGCCGTGACGGTGATCTCGTGGGAATCCGCCGTCGGCGTGAACGCGCTGCCGGAAAGCGGCGCGCCGTCTGCGGCGTAGGTTACGGCGAGATCGTCGCCCAGATGCCAGATGTCGAAAAATGCCGTCAGATCGACTTCCACGCCCTTGACGAAGGCGGCGTTTTCCGCCAGATCGACGGTCGGCTTGCCGTCCCTGACGTTGAAAGTAAAGACCTGATCCGTGCTCCAATAGCGCCCGGGAACGGCGAATTCCGCCCCGTCCGCGGTGTTGATGATGATCTTGTATTCCCCTTCTTCCGTGAGGGTAAATTCCGCGTCCTGCGTATCCCTCATGTAGCC
>CALVUL010000043.1 GCA_944363555.1 uncultured Clostridia bacterium | reverse complement strand
GCCGGAAGAGGAGAAGTCCCTCGTAACCAAGATGATTGAAATCTGCAAAAAGGTCATTTCGGAAGAGGTGAGCGAGAGCGCGACTTATCTCATGCTCGGGCACGGCGACTATGAAGCGCAGTGCCGTTGCCCCGCTTGCACCGCAGCCTACAAAAAGTACGGCACGTACAGCGGCGCGACCATCGCGTGGGCGAACGTCATCGTCAAGGAAGTCAAAAAATGGATGGCGTCCTTGCCGGAAGAACAGCAGCGTCCCGTGAAGTTCGTCATCTTCGCCTACTCGAAGTCCATCGAACCGCCCGTAACGCAGAACGCCGACGGCACCTTTACGCCCAACCATCCGAACGTGGTGCCCGACGAGGACATCGTCGTGAAAATGGCGTACAGGAACTGCGTGTATCATTCCGTCTGGGATGAAAGCTGCGAACAGAACGAAGTGCTCCGCCGCCGTTTTGCCGGCTGGGCGTCCATCACGAAATCCTTCGCCATCTGGGATTATACCGCAAACTTCACCGATTATCTTTGGTATCTGCCCAACTGGGGCACGATCAGGGATAATTACCTGTATTATCAGGAGATCGGGGTGGAACACCTCCTGTCGCAGGGCGTGCCCAGCGAATACAATTTCTACGAGCACAATCTGCATATGTGGGTATCCTGTAAACTGATGTGGAATCCCGATCAGGACGTGAACGAACTCATCGAACGCTTCAATCTGCTGTATTTCGGGGAGGATTACGCGCCGTACGTCAACGAATACCGCGACATCTTCGAAAACCATTTCGCCATTCTGGACGCCACGCTGGAACACGGCTTCCACGCTTCGACGGACGATACCCTCGATATGAAAGAGGCGGCCTATCTGCCCCTTTCCGTGCTGAGCAGGGCGGCGGACACCGTGCAGAAGGCGATCGACAAGGCGGAGGCTGACGCCTCGCTTACGTCGGAAGAGAGGGAAGAACTCGTCAACAAACTGCGTTCGGTCAAGGTTACGCCGCAATATATGATCCTCGATCTCAACCTCGTCAAGGACGATGCGGAACTGAAAGCGCTGGCGACGGATTTCTTTGAGAGCATAGACGCGCTGCACATCACCTATCGGAAGGAAGGGAGCACCGCGGAGAACTCGTTCGAAGAGATGAGGAAGGCGTACGGAGTGTAAAAGATGAAACTTTACGGCAAGGACGTCGCAAAATACGCGATCGTCTGCACGGAAGATAACGAAAGCACGGCTACGGCGGCGCGGGAACTGCAAAGTTACCTTGAAAAAACCGCCGGCGCCGCGCCGGAAATCGCAAAGGCGCATACCCCCGCGATTTATATCGGGGCGAACGCGCCGGCGGCGGAAGCGGAAATCGCAAAACTGAAAAGCGAGGACGGTTTCGTTTTGAAACGCTGCGGCGGCGATTTCGTCATCGGCGGAAAGAGTTCCGCCGCGGCGCTGTACGGCACGTATTATTTTATCGAAAAGTATCTCGGCGTCGAATGGCTCGCCCCCGACTGCGAGATCTTTACGAAGGACGTGAAGAAGGCAAACCTCGTTCCCGACGAGGTTTACGATTTCACCGCCTTTATGCGCGTATGCCACAACCGCTTTGCCTATGACGAAAAATACCGCGCGCGCCACAGGCTCACATACACGGTGGGCGATACCAACGACAAGTCCGCTTACGGCGGGTTAAGGGGCTTGAAATTCGCCTTTTACTGGGGATATTTCGGGCATACGTTCGAGGTGTTGCTGCCCTATGAGAAATATTACGCGGCGCATCCCGAATGGTATTCCTTTGCGGAAAAATACAAGGGGGAAAATCACCGTTACCAGATCTGCCTGACCAATCCGGAAGTGCTGAAGATCGTAACGGAAAACGCGCTCGCTTATCTCGACGCGCACCCCGACTGCCGCATCATCTCCGTTTCGCAGAACGATTCTTATTACGATTTCGCCGATAATTACTGCAAATGCGAAAACTGCGCGAAGATCTGGAAAGAGGACGGGAATTATTCCGCCGTTCTTTTGCAGTTCGTCAACAAAGTGGCGCGCGAGGTGAAGAAAAAATATCCCGACGTGTGGGTGCATACCTTCGCCTACCATTTTTCCGCAGATCCGCCCCGCACCGTCGTGCCGGACGACAACGTGCTGGTTCAGTTCTGCATGCATCTTCCTTACGGCGCGTGGATCACGGACGGCGGCGAGCGCAGCCGCAAAGAACTGCAGAAGGCGGAAGACTGGCGGAAACTGACGGGAAATCTCTTTGCGTGGACGTATATCTGCGAGCACGGCAACTATCTCGCGCCCGTAGGCAATCTGCGCGCGCTTTACGAAAATACGTCGTATTTTCTGCGCGGGCGGGTAAAGGGTTTGTTCCAGCAGGAGCGCATGGATTTTTACAACTGCGAATTTTCCGAAATGCGCGCCTATCTCACGGCAAAACTCTTTTCCGATCCGTATATGGATTACGGGACCTATCTCGGCTACGTAAAGACCTTCCTTTCGGGGTTTTACGGCGCGGGCGGGAAATTCCTCTACGAATATCTGCTGCTCCTCGACGAAAAATACCGCGGGGCGGACGTCTGGGCAATGACGGAGGAAGAAAAACTCCGCTTTTTCGCGGACGGGGCGTTTATCGCCGCCGGCGAGAAACTGTATGCCGCGGCGGAAAGCGCCGGCGGAACGAAGGAGCAGAAAGAGCGCCTTGCGCACAGCCGGCTGCAACTCGATTTTTGCAAATTGGCGGCGGCGTATCTCGCGGGGGAGAAAGGTTATCCGGATATGCGCCGCGCGTTTACGGAAAAACTCACGGCGGCGGGTGTGAAAAATTACCGCGAGGGCGCGGCGATCCCGCCGGCCGACAGGCTCGATTATTCCAAAAGTCCGTTTCTTTTCGCGCAGGTCGATAAAACCGTGCGGGCGGGGAGATCGCCCTGCGCGCCGCAGCGCGCGGGGGACAGTACCTGCCCCGTATACGGGTTTGATTTTTCGTTTACGGCGGCGTATTTTGCGGGCGTGCTCCGCATCGAGGCGGAGATACGGGACGGCGAAATCTTCACGCAGGATAACAACATCGAATCGTGGGAACAGGACTGCGTGGAAATTTACGTCAGCGAAACGTGCAACCGCACCGCCGCGCTGCGGGCGGGGGATTACAAGATCCGCGTCAACGCCCACGGCGTGTTCGACGCCTTCGGCAGCGGCGAAAAGGTGAAAAGCTGCAAGGCGAAAAGGACGAACACGGGGTACGCCGTTACGGCGGAACTGTATCTTTCCGGCACGGAAAAGATCGGCTTTGAACTTATCGCCCACGATTTCGGCGCGGACGGGAAATACAAGAGCACGCGGTATTGGAACGCGTTGAAAAACGCGGACGTTTTCAATGCTCCCTATCATTACGGCATCATGGAAATAAAGGATTGAAAAATATGGCGGATATTGCGGTTTTAGGCTTCGGAGCAAGGGGGAAGATCTATACCCTCATCGCTTTGGAGGAGGGGTTTAAGGTGGTCGCCGCGTGCGACGTCGGCGCGGAACAGAGAAACGCCGCCAAACGGATCGCGGGCATTCCCGAAAACAGATGTTTTTGCGATGCGGACGCGTTTTTCGCGGCGGGTAAACTTGCAGACGTATTGATTTTAAGCACCATCGACGGCACGCATTACGAGTATGCGATGCGCGCGCTCGATCTGGGGTACGACATTCTGCTGGAAAAGCCCATCGCGCTCACCCTCGCGGAAGTGGACGGCATCGCCGCGAAGGCGAAAGCGCTGGGGCGAAAGATCGGCGTGAGCCACGTGCTCCGCTACACCCCTTTCTACATGACGATCAAAAAGATCGTCGATTCCGGCGCGATCGGCAGGGTGATGAACGTCAACCAGACGGAAAACGTGGGGTATTTTCATTACGCGCACAGTTTCGTGCGGGGCAACTGGCATAACAGCAGGGAAACCTGCCCGATGATCTTGGCGAAATGCTGCCACGATTTCGACATCCTTCTTTGGCTTACGGGCAGGAGTTGCAAAAAACTCTCGTCTTTCGGTTCGCTCGATTATTTCACGCGGGAAAACGCGCCGCAGAACTCCGCGGCGCGCTGTAAAAACTGCGCCGCGGCGAAAATCTGCCCGTACGACGCTTATCGGATCTACGCCGCCCGCCCCACGTGGGTGCGGATTCCCGACGGACAGGAAGAAAACTGGGAAAACGCGAAGAAAGTGTTGGACGATAATTCCACGTTTTACGACAAATGCGTGTTCCGCTGCGATAACGACGTGGTGGATCACCAGACGGTCAACATGGTGCTGGAAGGCGGGATCATGGCGAACCTCACCATGCACGCGTTTTCCGGCAGGGTGTACCGCCGCATACAGGTTTGCGGCACCCTCGGCGAGATCAACGGCGTGCTGGAAGACAACCGCGTAGAACTCGAAATTTTCGGCGAAGAAGAAAAACAGGTCTTTGAAGTCGGCGTGCGCGATTTGGTGTCGCCGCACGCCGGCGGCGACAGGCTGCTGCTCGTCGACTTTATGAAATACGTCGGCAGCAAAACGGCGGATTTCAGGGCGGATATCGATAAATCGGTGGAAAGCCACCGCTTGGCGTTCGCGGCGGAAAACTCCCGCCTCAACAACGGCAAGACCATAGAGTTTTAAGGAGAAAGGCATGTTAAAGCAAAGGCTTTCCTGGGGGTGCGAGGACGCCGCCGCTTACGGGCGGCTTATCGACTGTATCTCAAAACACCCCGGCGGGTGCGACGAAGTTTGGTTTTCCGTCGTATCGCAGTTTCCGCCCCTCGAAAAAGTGCGGGAGAACGTCGCATTTTTAAAGCCGTATTTCGCGGCTCTGAAAAACCTCGGCGTAAAGGCGAGCGTGCAGATAAAGACTTTCGGCGACCAGACCGCGAGAACGCCGCATTACGATTTCCGCGGCGTGGAAAACAGCAACGATTCTCTCTTTTCCGTCGACCAGAAAGGCAACGTCAATTTCGGGCAGTTCTGTTGGAGAAAGGAAGCATACCGCGACTATGAGAGAAAGGTCGTCGCGCTCTTGTGCCGCGAACTCGAACCGTACGCGATATGGTTTGACGACGATATCCGCGTTTTCAACTACAAACAGCCGCTGCGCTGTTTCTGCGACGACTGTATCCGCGCGTTCAACGCGGAAAGCGGCACGGATTATACGCGCGAAGAACTCGATAACCTCATCGAAACCGATACGGAGATGCGGGAAAAATACCTGTATTTCAGCTATCGGGGCATCGCGGATTACTGCCGCGAAATGGGGCGCGTCATCAGGGAAAACAGCGCCGCAACGCACGCGGGGGTACAGCACGGCTCGTATTCCGGCAAGGCGTTCGCCGACTGCATTCAGGCGTTTTACGAAGGCACTGGGCGCAAGGTGATGAGCCGCAGCGGAGGCGGGGCGTACAACGACGACGACCCCAATCTCCTCGTGGAAAAGACCTTTGACACGCAGTGGCAGCTCTATTCCCTCCCCGATTGCGTGGAGGACAAGTGCAACGAAATCGAAAATTATCCCAACGTATTTTACAGTAAGACCATGAACGGGACGATGCTGGAGGCGACTTTGCATCTCGCAAGCGGATTCAACTCCGTCAGTTTCGTGCTCACCAATCCCCGCGAAAAGACGATGATTTTAGAGGGGATAGAGGAATGCGAAAAGCGGAGAAGGTACTGGGATAAGCTCGTCAAAGCGAACGCGGGGTGTGTCAAGGGCGGACTTCGCGTCGTCGTGCCGGAAAAATTCTGGGCGACGAAGAAAAAAGATTGGATGTTCGAGCCGTGGAAAATCGGGCACGAACTGAATTACCTCGGCATACCCGTAACGTACGCCGCGGGCGGCAAGGTTTATTATCTCGCTTCGGAATATGCCGAAACGCTGACGGAAGAGGAAATCAAGCGGTTGGCGCAATCGTCTCTCGTGACGACGGGCATGGCGGTGGAAACGCTGGAAAAGCGCGGGTACGGGCGGTTGCTCGGTATAAAAGCGCACGCAATCGACAACGCCTTTCCCTATTACGAAAAGTTTGCCAATCACCCCGTAAACGCGGATTTGACCGAAGGGGGCTGGGGACAGTCGTTGTTCGTCAGAGTCAATCACTTTCTGGAAGGAGAGGGGGAAACGCTTTCGGTATATGCGGCGAACAATCCCATTTACGCGGATACCGAACTTTGCGGCAAAATCGCCGCGGGGGTGTTTCGCACTGCCCTCGGCGGAAAGTGGTTTGTGCAGGGATACAGGGAAGAGGACGTCATTTTGTCTTACGATAAAAAGCGGCAAATCGACGGCGCAATCGAACTGCTCGGCGGCGTTTCCTGCCGTATCGCTTCCAAAAACCGTCTGATGCTACTGCCCGCGGAGGGTGAAGACGGCACGGTGCATTCCGTTACCTTCGTCAATACCACGATAGAATGCCAGCGCGGCGCGGAGATTGTCGTAAAAAATCCCGCGGCAAAGCGCGCGGAGTACTGCGACGAGTTCGGAAATACGCGCGATTTGCAAGCGGTTTGCATAAAGGGCGGATTGCGTTTCGTTCTGCCCGCCGTATCCCCGTGGACGGCGTGCACCGTATTTTTTACATAAGAAATCGGCACGCGTTGGCAAAACGCGTGTTTTTTATGCGGAAAGAATTTATTTTTTCATTGATTTTTTTCATCGATTATAGTATACTTAACCGTAGCGCAAAAAGATCGAGGAAGAAAAAATGCAGTTAAGACCCGCGGCGGACGGTTACCGTTTCAGCCGCATCATGCACATCATAGAGGCCGCGCTGGAATATTTCGTCTCCATCGCGGTGGGCACGGTATATCTGGCGCGCCTTACCGCCTATATCGGGTTTTCCGACGCGCTCACGGGGATTTTATCCTCCTTCGTTTCCCTCGGCTGCGGGTTCCAGCTCATCGCCGTCTTTCTGGCAAACAAGCGCCCCGTCAAGCGCTGGGTCACGGCGCTGCATACGCTGAGCCAGTCTTTTTTCGCGTTTATCTACTTTATACCGCTGTTTGAAATTTCCAAAGTTGCGAAAACGGTGCTTTTCGTGGCGGTTCTGCTCGTGGCGCACATCGTGCATAACGCCATCTATTCGCCGAAGATCAACTGGTATATGGCGTTGGTCCCCAACGAACGGCGCGGGCGTTTCACCGCCGATAAGGAGATCGTTTCCCTCGTGGGCGGCATGGCGTTTTCCTATGCGCTGGGCGCGGTCATCGATCATTTCGAGGCGGCGGGAGAGATCCGCACCGCCTTCATCGTATGCGGGATCGGGCTGTTCGTCATCATGGCGCTGCACAGCCTTACGCTCGTTTTATCCAAAGAAAAGCCTGCGGAAGAAAGCGAAAAGATCTCCACGGCAAAGACGCTGAAGGCGCTTTTCAGAAACAAAACGCTCTTTAAGATCATCCTGATTTCCGTATTGTGGAACGTTGCGAATTATGCCACCTTGTCCTTTACCGGCACGTATCAGGCGAAAGAGTTGGCGTTCACCGCCGCGTTTTCCTCCGTCGTCATCATGGCGGGCAGTCTGGTAAGGGCGGTGTTTTCCCGTCCCATCGGCGCGTTCGGGGATAAGTTTTCCTTTGCGAAAATGCTCACGCTGTGTTTTATCATCGAGGCGGTTGCGTACGCGGTGAATATCTTTACGGTGCCGGGCAACGGAAAGGCTCTGTACACCGTACATTACGTGCTGTACTGTATCGGGCTTGCGGGGGCGAACAGCGCGCCCATCAACCTCGTTTACGATTACGTGGAGCGTTCCCAGCGCACCGGCGCGCTGGCGCTGCAACAGACCTTTGCCGGATTCGCCGGATTTTTGGCTACGCTGTGTTTAA
>CALVUL010000042.1 GCA_944363555.1 uncultured Clostridia bacterium | reverse complement strand
CGCCTTTACCGCGGAGCGAAGATAATCTTCCAGCCAAAAATCGAGCCATTTTTCGTACTTCATTTGTAAACCTTCCTTTTTTATTGCTATTGTACAATAAAACGCGGGAAGGTACGGCGCGGAAACGGCAAAGCGGCATTCCTGCGGAAAGGTTTTTTCAGAAAAGCGAAAGTTGGCGGAACGCCGTTTTCGGAAACGCCCGCTCTTTGACGACGCTTTTCGGCAGTTCGGATAAAAAAGGAGACGGCGTTCCGCCGCATCGACGGAGGGGAGCAGGATGAGATTATGCACCTTTCTCACCTTGCCGCCCTGCTTGTATATGCAGCTGATTTCGCCGGAAACGACAAAGCGCGGCGCGGCGAAATCGCAAAAATCTTTCAGCCGGTACTCTTCTTTGACGCGGTACAGCCCTTCTTCCGCCGGCTCGAGCATACGGGCGAGTTCTTCCCGCCATGCGGGGTGGGTAAAATCGCCCGTTCCCACCAGCGCGATTCCCTTGCGGCGCGCCCACAAATCGAGATTGGGTATATCGGCGTTTTTCCCCGTCGCCCGCGAATATTTGGAATGAATATGTAAATCGGCTAAATACATAGTTCCATTATACATCGAATTCCGCCCGCTGTAAACGGAAATCGCGTCTTTATCGGGCAAATCCTACCGTGCGGAAAGGGCGTTTTCCGCGGCGAAATGCCGCAGCGTTTCTTTCATCGCCCGCATCTGCAGATATTTTTCCGCAAGGTTTCTGTCGGTGTAAAAATAGTGGTTGGACGCTTCGAACCCGATATACGGATCCTGCCGCTGCAGCGCCGCCAGCGAAAGGACGATCTTCTCTTCTTCCCCGACGATCGCCAGAAGTTTTTCCGCGTTCTTTTTTACATCCTTTTTATAAAAGGAAAATTCCGTCTGCAACGCGTCCGTCTTAAAATGCAGATACGCCGCGCGGGCGTAACGCGCCAGCCGCCGCGTTTCTTCGCCGTTTTCCGCGCTTTCCAGCAGGGAAAGCCCCTTTTCCCATCCGCGCAGCAGTTTTTCGTACTGCGCAAGATACACCTCGTAAGGATAGGGGTCGATCCACCGTTTGTAATCGTCGAAGGAAAAGCCCACCATGGCGGAATGCTTTTCTTCCGGCTGCAAACTCCAAAGGTTCGCCGCGCCGAGGTTTTTCGGGGAATAATACAGCGTTCCCAGCGAGATCGGATAGGCTTTGAACGCCGCGCAGAACTCCTTTACGGCGGCGCGCACCCGTTCGCTTTCCTTTCCGAACGTTTCGGCATACCACCGCGGCAGGGAGAAATTTTCCCCCTTTTCGGCAAAATCCCGCACCAAGGAGAGGGTTACGGAAGGATAGCCGCCGAGCGTCCACGAAAGCATATAATCCTTCACGCCGATCTCCGAGAGGTTTTTCAGGTGCTCGTACACCGTATCGAACACCGGCAGATAGGGCACGCAGGAACATTCCCAACTGTTGTTCGCCTGTATCTTGGCATAGATCTTATGCCCCTTCTCCGCGGCGCGCGCCAAAGCGGCGCGGGCGATCGCGCTGGGCCCGATATCCGCCACGGAATATTCCGAAAGTTCGACCTCCACGCCCCCTTTGTTCAAACGCAGCCCGTATTCGCTGACGCACATCACGGAAACGTCCTTATCCAGCAGATCCACCCCCCTCAGCGTCTGCGCTTCGGACCACCCCATCAGCGGGGACCATCCCCACAGATTGGCGATCACTTCGGTTTTCGCGCCGCTTTCCCGCACGGCGCGGGCGATCACGTTGTTCACCCTGCTCGCCAACTCTTCCGCGGGAATATTTTTGCAGCGCGGGCAGTTTCTCGTCTGCTGTGAATTGCAGTGCGTAAGGTTTTCCGACATCGTGATGGTGATGATCCCGCCGAGATCGGGGATTTCCTTCACGAGATCGTAAATCGCGTCGTAAAGGTACTTTTCCGTTTCCCCGCGCGAAGAGCAGAGCGCGGCGTATTCCCCCTGCCTTTGCCCCGCCAGCGACAGATCGGAAAAAGAAGCGATATCGAGACAGCGCGGCTCGTTGAAATACAGATAGATCCTGACGCCGAATCGCGCCGCGCGGCGGATGAGCGCCTTCAATTTTTCCCTGTTTTCACGATAATTTGCGCTCAGCGCGGGTTTAAAAGGATAGGGCGAAAGGGAAGATAAAACGCCGTGCATCCACAAGCCGTTCACCCCCGTCCGCGCGTACGCCGCAAGCAGCGCGTCCGGCAGATAATCCGCCGCGTCCGCCGCGAAGGCGTTGCCGCAGGGCGTCAGATAGCCGTGCACGACGCGTGCCCCCTCCCCGCGCGCCTCGGCGGCGGGAAGGGAAGAAAATTCCGTGAAAAAATCGAAATATTTCCCACGCCCCGCGAGAAAATCTTTCGCCGCTTCGGCAAGGCGCGCCGTCTTTCGTTTTTCCTCTTCGCCGAGGGGATAATAGCGCACCCCTTCGCACCGCGGCTTGAAGCCGCCCAGTTTCACCGACAAAAAATCCTCTTCTTTCAGCAAAAAATCGAGCCGCCTTTCGTCGCAGCCGAGCAATACGCACATCTGATCGTAATCCAGCAGATACCAGTTGTTGCGGATAAGGGTGATATAGCCCTTTTCCGTCCATCTGCCGTCGCAGGAAAGTTCTTTCAGCCCCATGCGGGCGGCTTCCCGCGCGACGTCCTTTTCGGTGCATTGCAGCGCCGCCGCCAGCCGCGCGGCGGGCACATAACCGTAATTTCTGAACAGCGCCGTCTGCCACGGCGCGGGAAACACCGGCTCTTGCAGTTTTACGCTTTCCACAGGTGGGAGCATATCTTTTTCCTCCGCATTCCGTTCTGCGATTATTATACCACGCGTTTTTCGCGCTGTCTTTATGAAATCGTCAACAACTTTTGCACAATCGTAAATTTTTTTGAAGATCGGCAAGCCGCATCGCAACAGCCGGCAAACGATGAACCGCCGAACCGAGGGTAACGCTTCGTGAAATTTTCAGCAAACAAATCCTGCGGGAGGGGTGAAATGGCAAAATCTGTTTTACAACGCTGCTTTGCCGTACAATTCAAAATTGACGATTTATCACATCTCTGCAGACCTCTTGCGGGTCTTTTTTTGCAAAACGGGTGCAAAAATTTGCACCCGAAACAAGGAATATTAAAAAAGAGTATAACAAACGGCGGACTGTTTTCAAACGCCCTTTCGGTTTCGTCTTTCTAAAATGCGGTACAAATTGTGGTACACACCTTTTTCGGGCGGAATTTCCATGCCGCAATTCAAAACGCGTTTAAAACGCAAAATCACGAGATTTTAACAGAAAAAACGGGTGCTCGATTTACACCCGTTTTTTTGGTACACCATCAGGGACTCGAACCCTGGACCCACTGATTAAGAGTCAGTTGCTCTACCAACTGAGCTAATGGTGCTTTTTCGGCGGTTGCCCGCCGTGTTGTGTTTTGGTGACCCATCCGCGATTCGAACGCGGGACACCGTGATTAAAAGTCACGTGCTCTGCCAGCTGAGCTAATGGGTCTTCAATTGCGTTCGGGCTGGCAGGGGTGGCAGGATTCGAACCTACGAGTCCCGGAATCAAAATCCGGTGCCTTACCGCTTGGCGACACCCCTATAATGGGGCGAGTGATGGGTCTCGAACCCACGACCTCAAGAGCCACAATCTTGCGCTCTAGCCGACTGAGCTACACCCGCCGTGTTGGTGCGCCTGAAGGGAGTCGAACCCCTGACACATGGCTTAGAAGGCCATTGCTCTATCCAGCTGAGCTACAGGTGCATTCCTTTGCCGCTTTGCGGCGATTCTTTGGAGCGGGTGATGGGAATCGGACCCACGCTGCCAGCTTGGAAGGCTGGAATTCTACCATTGAATTACACCCGCATCCCAACTTCTCTCTTTCCGTAACGCTAAAAAATTATACCAAATAAGGGGCGCGCTGTCAACTGTTTTCGGCGGATTAAAGGAACTTTTCTTTTATTTTTACGATGCGCGCCGTTTTCTTTTTTTCGTGCAGCACCAAATACGCGTAACTCTTTTCCGCCTCGAACCGCGCGGCGCTCCCGGGGTTGATCAGCAGCACGCCGCCTTCTTCGGCGATATGCGCGCGGTGCGTATGCCCGTAAAGCACGATGTCCGCGCCCTTTTCCCGCGCGTAACGGCAAAGCCGCCCCAGATCCTCCTTCACGCCGAAGCGGTGCCCGTGCACGGCGAGGATCTTCAGCCCCTCCGCACAAAACAAGACGCCGTCCCCCCGCGTATCCCCGTCGCAGTTGCCGCGAACGGAGATCACCTTTTCGGGATACTGCGCTTTGATCTTGGCGACGTCCCCGTCATAGTCGCCGAGATGCACGATGTAATCGCTTTCCCCCATGATCTCTTTCAAAGCGGAAAGCGCCGCCGTGTTGCCGTGGGTGTCGGAAATAACGAACAGCGTTTTCATCTTAAAATTTCCAAAAGTCTGCCGATCGCCCGCCCGCGGTGGCTGACGGAATTTTTTTCCGCGTCCGTACATTCGCCGAACCCCTTTTGCAGATCTTTACTGAAAAACACGGGGTCGTAGCCGAACCCCCCCGCGCCGCGCGGCGCGGGCAGGATTTCCCCTTCGCTTTCCCCGCGCACGGCGGTAATTTCCCCGTCGGGAGAGAGCAGAACGAGCTGACAGACGAACCGCGCGGATCTGTCCGCCTTTCCTTCCAGCGCGGAAAGCAGTTTGGCGATGTTTTCCCGATCGCTCGCGCCCTCGCCCGCGTAACGCGCGGTAAACACGCCCGGCGCGCCGCCGAGCGCGTCGACTTCCAGCCCGCTGTCGTCGGCGAGCACGTAATCTTCGGGAAAGAGTTCCGCCGCCGCGCGCGCTTTGAGAAGAGCGTTTTCGTAAAACGTGGCGCCCGTTTCCTCCACGTTGCAATCCGCGCCGAGGTCCTTAAAACAGCGCACTTCGAACATGGGGAGCATCTCTTTGAATTCCCGAGCCTTGCCGGCGTTCGCCGTGGCGACGATCAATCGTTTTTCCATACTTTTTCTCCGTAAGCCTCCGCCAATTTTTTAAACTGCGCGCAATCGAGGGTCTCCCCCCGCGCCAGCGCGCCGATCCCGCAGAAGGAAAGCAGTTTTTCCGCCTCCTCCCGTTTTAAGGAAAAAGCCTGCATTAAATTGTTGCACAGCGTTTTGCGGCGGCTGGAAAACGCCGCGCGCACCACGGCGCGGTAGGCTTTCGCGTCGCAGCCGGCGGATTTTTCCCTGTCGATATCGATTCGCACCACCGCGGAATCGACCTTCGGCACGGGGAAGAAACGTTCCTTTCCCACCCGCATGGCGATGCGCGCCGAACCCGCAAAATCCACCGCGGCGGTGATCGCGCCGTAATCCGCCGTCCCCGCCGCGGCGCAAAGCCGTTTCGCCACCTCTTCCTGCACCATCACGGCAAGGGTTTTCACCCCCTTCGCCCCCTCGATAAAGCGCATGATGACGGGCGTGGTGATGTAATAGGGCAGATTCGCCGCCACCTTGTACGCGCCGAGTTCCCTTTCCAGCGCCGCGAGATCGGCGCGCATAATGTCGGCAAAGC
This sequence comes from uncultured Clostridia bacterium, assembly GCA_944363555.1. Taxonomy (GTDB): domain Bacteria; phylum Bacillota; class Clostridia; order Christensenellales; family Borkfalkiaceae; genus UMGS775. Next base: position 7,256 of record CALVUL010000042.1, on the reverse strand, counting down.
GCACCGAAACGTTGCCGCAGCCCCCCACGGTTTCCTCGAGCACGGGGGCGAGGTTTTTATCGATCTCGAACCCGACGACCCGTTTCGCCTTTGCCGCGAGCGCGCGGGTGAGCGTTCCCGCCCCGCAGCCGATTTCGAGAACGGTATCCTCCTTTTCGATCCCCGCCGCGGCGACGATTTCGCCGAGCAGCGTTTCATCCGTGATGAAGTTCTGCCCGAACGCCTTTTTGAAGGCGAATCCGTGGCGCGATAAAATTTCTTTAATATTTTTCATATTCCGTGTATAATGCGCGCCGCACGGCGCATACTGAAACCGTAAAGAGAAATCTTTACGGCAATCTTTTACCGAAGAAAACGAAAGGTCGAAAGTGATTTCGGCCTTTTGTTTTTTGCTCAGTTATCCGCGATATACGCCCGTACCCTGAGGGGCAGATCGTGCGCCTTTGCCAAAGCCTGCGCCCGCGCCACGTCCTCCGCGCCGATCACGTCCACAACGGAAAGATTGGTCTTTATCCCCCTGTCGCGGCACTTTTCCGCAAAGGAGATCAATTCCTCGAACGCCCTTTCCCCGAAACGGGAACGGCACAGCGTTTGATACTTTTCCGCGGTGCAGGCGTTCAAACTGACGTTGATATAATCGACGCACCCCGCAAGATCGGCGGTAATATCCCGCCCGTTGATGAGATTGCCCTGCCCGTTCGTGTTGACGCGGACGGTATATCCCCGCTTTTTAAGTTCCTTCGCCACGGCGACGAGCACGTCCGCGCGCTCCGTCGGTTCGCCGAACCCGCAGAACACGACCTGTTCGTATTTTTTGGAAAAGTCGATCGCGCCCAGCACGTCCTCCGCCGCGGGCTCCTTTTGCAGCCAGAGTTTGTTGCCGAAATAGCCTTCGTGCCCGTTGCGCACGCAGAAGGTGCAGGCGTTGGAACACCTGTTCGTCAGATTGATGTAAAGGCTTTTGCCCAGTTCGTATACATAGGTATCCATAGTATCATTTTATCCTTTTGAAAATCCGTTCCGCGTTATCCGCAACGATCCCCGCCAGCGACGCGGCGCTGCGCCCGCGGATTTCCGCCAGTTTTTCCGCCACGTATTTCACCCGCGCGGGCTCGTTGGTTTCCCCGCGGAAAGGATGGGGCGAAAGGTACGGGCTGTCCGTTTCGGTGAGCAGCCTGTCCTCCGGCACGGCAGCCGCCGCCTGCGGCAAAGTTCTGGCGTTTTTGAAAGTCAGCGTGCCGGCAAAGGAAATATACGCCCCCAGTTCGACGAGGCGTTCCGCCGTTTCCGCGCTGCCGGAAAAACAGTGCATGACGAACCCGTTTTTTAAAAATTCTTTTTGCGTCGACAAAAATTCCAGCATATCCGCCGTGCAGTCGCGCGCGTGCACGCAGAAGGGCAGCGCAAGGCGCGCCGCCAGTTCGACCTGCGCCGAAAACGCCCGTTTCTGCCCCTCCTTATCGAAGGGCGCATAGTGGTAATCCAGCCCGATCTCCCCCACCGCCGCGCACTTTTCGTGCGCGCACAGTTCTTCGATGATTTTTAGGTTTTCCGCCGTGGCGGTCTGTTGGGCGTCGGGGTGGATGCCCGCCGTGAAATACACCTCCCCGTACCGCTCGGCGAGTTTTTGCGCGCGGAGGGAAGAAGCCGCGTCATACCCCGCGCAGATGGCTTTCGTAACGCCGTTTTCCCGCATGCGGGCGACGATCTCGTCTATGTTTTCGTACCGTTCGTCGTTGAGGTGGCAGTGCGTATCGATAAACATCAGAAGATCTCGCAACCGTCCTCCATATCCCGTTCGGGCGCGAGGAGGGAAAGTTCTCCCCTGTCGTTTTCCGCGCACAAGATCATGCCCTCGCTTACGATGCCGCATAGTTTCGCCGGTTTCAGGTTGGTAACCATCACCACTTTTTTGCCGATCATTTCTTCCGGCGCATAGGCATGGGCGATGCCGCTGACCACCGTGCGGGTTTCCTTGCCGAGTTTTACCGAAAGTCTGAGCAGTTTTTTACTCTTTTCCACCTTTTCGCAGGCGGTAACGAGGGCGACTTTCAACTGCACTTTGCCGAAATCGTCTATGGAAATCTGCTCTTTTTCCGTATGTTCGTGAACGGCGGGCCTTTCGGCGGGCTTACCTTCCGCCGCGGATTTATTTTCCCTTTTCGCCGCCAGCGCTTCCAGTTCCGCAAGTTCCTTTTTGACGTCGATCCGCGGGAAGATCGGCGGCGCTTTTTTGACGGCGCACCCCGCTTTCAGCACGCCGAATTCGTTTGCCGAAGAAAAATCTTCCGCCGTTTTGCCGTCGATGCCGAAGCAATCGAGAATTTTATCGGGCGCGGCGGTGATATAGGGTTTTAAGTAGATCGCCGCGATGCGGATGCTTTCCGCAAGGTTGTAAAGCACCGCGCCGAGGCGGGCTTTTTTGCTTTCGTCCTTCGCCAAGATCCACGGCGTGGTTTCGTCGATATATTTGTTCGCCCGCTGTATTAAGCGGAAGATCTCCGCCAGCGCGAGGGGGGCGTCGAGCGCGTCCATCGCCTTTTTCACGTTGCCGCCGAGCGCTTTTGCCGCGGCGATCAGTTCGCCGTCCGTGCCCTCGCGTTCCCCCGCCGCGGGCAGAACGCCGCCGAAATACTGGTTGATCATCGCCGTCGTGCGGGAAACGAGGTTGCCCAAATCGTTCGCTAAATCGGCGTTGATGCGGGTGAGCAGGCTCTCGTTCGTGTAAACGCCGTCGCTGCCGAAGGGGATTTCCCGCAGCAGGAAATACCTCAGCGCGTCCGAGCCGTAGCGCGCGACGAGTTGTTTGGGGTCGGTGAGTTCCGCCTTCACCTTGTCCTGCTTCGATTTGGAAAGTTTATCCCCGCCGATGAGCAGCCACCCGTGCCCGTACACCTGTTTGGGCAAGGGCAGCCCCAGCGCCATCAAAATGGCGGGCCAGATGATCGCGTGGAAACGGATGATCTCCTTGCCCGTCATGTGCAGATCGGCGGGCCAGTATTTTTGATACAAGCGATCGTCCTTAGAGCCGTACCCCAGCGCGGTGATGTAGTTGGAAAGGGCGTCCACCCAAACGTATACCGTATGCTTTTCGTCAAAGGTTACGGGCACGCCCCATTTGATCGACGTTCTCGAAACGCAAAGATCCTGCAGCCCGGGCTTCAGAAAATTGTTCACCATTTCGTTCATGCGGGATTTCGGCTGCAAAAATTCCGGATTATCCTCGTAAAGTTTGATGATCTTATCGGCGTACTTCGACAGGCGGAAGAAATAACTTTCCTCCTTTTCGAGGGTAACTTCCCTGCCGCAGTCCGGGCACTTGCCGTCTTTGAGCTGCGCCTCCGTCCAGAACGATTCGCAGGGCGTGCAGTACCAGCCGGAATATTCCGCCTTGTAGATTTCCCCTTTGTCGTAAAGTTGTTTGAAGATATGCTGCACCGCCTTTACGTGCTCTTCATCCGTGGTGCGGATGAATTTGGAATAGTTTATATCGAGGGCTTTCCAGATCTCTTTGAGTTCCGCCACCAGCGGGTCGATAAAGGCTTTGGGGGTAACGCCGGCTTCCGCCGCCTTTTTTTCGATCTTCTGCCCGTGCTCGTCCGTACCGGTCAGAAAAAACACGTCCTCGCCCAGCATTTTGTGATAGCGCGCGAAGGCGTCACACACCACGGTTGTGTAGCAGTGCCCGATGTGCCAGTTGCCGCTCGGATAATAAATCGGGGTGGTGATGTAATATTTCTCTTTCATAAACGCACCTCTTCGTTTTCTGCGATATTGCCTTTATTGTATCACTTTGCCGCAAAAATGTAAAACATAAACGGGGGAATTTACGCATAATATTGTTTTATGAACGTGATTTTCGCCCTGTGTTTTTCCGTTTGCACGCTGATTTTGCTCTTTACCGATCCTGACGGCGCTTTGGCGGCGATGCTTTCCGGCGGGGAAAAGGCGCTTGCCCTCACGCTGAAAATGACGGTGATCTACGCCGTCTGGCTGGGGATCTTCGAACTTGCGGAACGCAGCCGTCTGACGGAAAAATTCGCCCGCCTTTTAAAACCCGTGAACCGCTTTTTGTTCGGCGAACTGCCCGAAAAAGCCAACGAATACATATCGCTGAACATTTCCGCCAACATGCTGGGCATGAGCGGCGCGACAACCCCCATGGGCATCAAATCGATACGGGAGCTGGAAAAATACAGGAACACGGAGTATCAGATCGCCATGTTTTTCGTCATCAACGCGACGAGCATACAGATTTTTCCTACCTCTGTGCTGGCGCTGAGAACGAGTTTAAACGCCGCCGCGCCCAGCGACATTATCCTGCCCACCATCCTCGCCACCGCGGTTTCCACAGCGGCGGGGATCCTGCTCGTGAAGATGTTTTTAAGGAAAAAGCGCAAATGAAATACATCCTGCCCGCGATGTTTATTCTGATCATCGCCTGCGCGCTTTTTAAAAAAGTGCGCCCGTACGACGCGTTCGTTGCGGGGGCGGGGCAGGCGATCCCCTTTGCCGCCAAACTGTTCCCCTATCTGGCGACGATCTTCGTGCTGACGGAACTCTTTGAAAGAAGCGGCGCGGCGGACGCGGTTTCTTCCTTTCTCGCGCCGGCGTTTAGGCTGCTGGGCATCCCGCCGGAACTTTCCAAATTGGTGCTCGTGAAGCCCTTTTCGGGCAACGGCGCGCTGGCGCTGCTGACGGAAATTTACGAAACTTACGGCGTAGACGGTTATATCGCGCGGTGCGCTTCCGTCATCTACGGCAGCAGCGAAACGGTGTTTTACGTGGCGGCGGTGTACTTTGCCGGCGCAAAGACGAAAAATCTGACCGCCCCCATACTCATCAGCCTTTTTGCCTCCCTCTGCGCGTGCGTGTTCGCCTGCTTTATCTGCCTTGTGATGTAAACAAAAACCCCCGCCCTGCCGCAACGCGGCAGGGCGGGGGTTTGTTTACGCCGCCTGTATCTCTCTTTAAAGAAGGCTTTTTTTACGAATATTGAATGAAGACGTTGCCGAACACGTGCCCGACCGCAGAATTCGTGCAACTGAACGTAAGTTTGCAGCCCGCAAGCGATTCGCCCGCCGCCAGCGTGAAGGAATAGGTGTGCCGGTTATAATCCGCAGAATGCGACCCCACGATTTCGCTCGTTCCGTCCGCGCGCGTCAGGGTAATGGTACAGGTATCGCTCGTCCAAGCGGTCAGGCAGGAATCGAAGGAAACGACCGCCCCCTTCAACTTGATCTGGTCGTACATCCAGAAACTGATCGTCGAAGTGTTGCCGGCGCCTCCCGTCAGCAACAGGACGGGCGGACCGCCGAAAAAGAATCCCGCCGTCGTGGTGATGATGATCGTGGAAAGCGTCGGCCAGATGAGCGGAACGCAGATCTTCCACAATTCCGTCCACCAGCCGCAGCCGTCGAGCGTTACGCTCTCGATGACCTCCAGCGGGATTTTGGCGAAGGCGCCGCTCAGCAGCAGTAGGCTGCCGGCGAACCCGACCCAATAATAGTAGATCAGCACCGTTACGAAGGCGTATTCCTCTTCCTGCAGAAAATTCGCGTACACTCCGTCGTGCGTCATCGCCCAAAGCACGCCGATGGGTCCGTCCGCATTGATGAGATATTTGAACATACCCGCAACGACGACGGAGGATAAAATGCTCGGCACATAAAACATCAGACGGAAAAAGTTATAACCCCTGATCTTTTTGTAAAAAACGTACCCCCAGACGATGCCGAGGGGAAAGATGACGACGTCGTAAGCGAAAAATTTCATCGTGTTCCAGAACGAAGATCCTACGGAACCCGTTCCGCTGAAAATCTGCGTAAAACAGTCCTTGAAATTTTTCAGCGTGTAATACTCTTCCCCGCCGCGCATATCTTTGAAGGCGAGGAGGATCCCGTCGATATTCGGATACAGCCAGAATACGAAAAAATGCGCGATCGGCAGCACCAGCACGAGAATAATGAATAAATTCTTTTTCCATATGCAGGAATTCAATGCCACGACAGGCGTCGACGCGGTATCTTTCCTTTTTTTCATTCCGAAACCTCCACGTAAAGGTTTAAGCCCCCCGATTTGCAATTTCATTGTACTCTCCGCCTGTGCGGAAGGCAAGATGAAATTGATAATATAAATTGTCTTTTTGATACATGCGCAAAATACATGAAAAAACGGGAAAACTTATTTATAAAATAGGGAATTTGCCGTATTGCGCGATGTTTCTTATCCCGACAATATATTGTCCTTATGAAAATTTCTCGGAAAAGCAAAGACCGCTCAAAAAACGCTTTTTCACCTGCTCCGGCTTAACCTGTTCCGAGATAAAAAATAAAAAAACCGCCCGCATATACTCATGCGAACGGCTCTGTTTTCCATTTACATTCACTTTTTTACATTCACCTGAACGACGACGCCCTCGAAAAATTCGTCGATCGGCGTATCGTACAATTTACTTAAAAACGCCATCAAATAATAATTGATTTCAAACTTTCCTGTTTCGTAACGGCTGTATTGCCGTTGGTCTATTTTCAGAATTTCAGCAACTTGAACCTGTTTATATCCGGCTCTTTTTCTTGCCGCTTTAATATTTGCGCCAACCGTCTTTGCGATTTCCATATTTAATTTTATAGCATAAAGTGATGTAAAATACTTTACTATCTACATTAAATGATGTATAATATATTTTAAATGATAAACATTTGATTGAAAATTATGCTGATAAAACTAAAAGAGTACAGAAAGCAGAACGATTTATCGCAAAAAACTTTAGCGAAAATGATAAATAACACACCGAAAAATATATCTCATTGGGAAAACGGCAAATCAATCCCCGATGTTTATATTTTAGTAAAATTAGCCGATGTTTTTAACATAACGGTGGACGAATTGTTGGGCAGAAAAATAAAATACAATTTTTATTTGGATAGTATGGAAAGAGATATTATTTTATCCATACGAAAATTATCTTACAAACAACTTACCGCAGTAATAATGTTTTTGTGCGACATTTCGGACTATTAAACAAAAAACAGACTTCGTTTGAAGCCTGTTTTTTGTTTATGAACCCTTTTCCGATCAGATTTCGGAGAAATATTTGATCGTTCTCACCATCTGGCTGGTGTAGGAATTTTCATTGTCGTACCAAGACACGACCTGCACCTGATAAGTATCGTCGTCGATCTTGGAGACCATGGTCTGCGTAGCGTCGAACAGCGAGCCGTAGGTCATGCCGATCACGTCGGAGGAAACGATCT
>CALVUL010000041.1 GCA_944363555.1 uncultured Clostridia bacterium | reverse complement strand
GGCACCACGCGCCGCACGCAGTCGTATGCCGCCTGCGTACCCACGCCCAGCCCCTTGTCGCCGCGAAGATCGATCGCCTGACAGGCGCACATCAACTCGATGGCGAGCACGCGGCGTACGTTCTTTAAGATCTCCCCCGCTTTGCGCGCCGCGATGGTACCCATGGATACGTGGTCTTCCTGATTCGCGCTCGAAGGGATGGAATCGACGCTCGCGGGGTGCGCGAGCACTTTGTTTTCCGAAACGAGCGCCGCCGCGGTGTACTGTACGATCATAAACCCGCTGTTGACGCCCCCGTGTTCGACCAAAAAGGACGGCAGCCCCGAAAGCGCGGAATTGACCATCCGCTCGATGCGGCGTTCGGCAACGTCCGCGATCTCCGCCAGCGCGATGCCGAGGAAATCGAAGGCGAGCGCCACCGGCTGACCGTGGAAATTCCCGCCGGAGATCGCCTCCCCGCTGTCGGAAAAGACGACGGGGTTATCCGTAACCGAATTGATTTCGATCTCCACTTTGCTTTTGACGTAATTGACGGCGTCCTTGCTCGCGCCGTGCACCTGCGGGGTGCAGCGGAGGGAATAAGCGTCCTGTACCCGCACTTCCCCCTGTTTCGTTACGTTTTTGCTGTTTTTCAAAAGCGCCGCGACGAGCCGCGCGGAATCGAGCTGCCCTTTGTGCGGGCGGATGGCGTGCATGCGCTCGTCGAGGGCGTCCGTGATCCCGTTCTGGGCTTCGAAACTCATCGCCGCGGCGATGTCCGCCACCTTTAAAAGTTCGATCGCGTCGTACACCGCGAGGGCGCCCACCGCCGTCATGAACTGCGTGCCGTTGATGAGGGCGAGCCCTTCTTTCTGCGTGAGTTCCTGCGTGGGAATGCCCGCGGCTTTCATCGCCTCCGCGCCGGAAAGCGTTTCGCCTTTGTAGCGCGCCTGCCCCAATCCGAGCAAGGGGAGCACCATGTGCGCGAGGGGGACGAGATCGCCGCTCGCGCCCAAAGACCCCTTTTCCGGCACGACGGGCGTTACCCCCGCGTTCAGCATGTCGATAAGCGTTTTCACCGTTTCGTAACGGATGCCGGAATACCCCTTTGCGAAGTTGTTTACCCTGAGCGCCATCGCCGCGCGCACCACTTCGTCGGGAAAATTATTCCCCGCGCCCACCGCGTGCGACACGATGAGGTTTTTCTGCAGACTGTTGGTGAACTGCTTTTCGATGAAGGTTTCGCTGAACATCCCGAAACCCGTGGTTACGCCGTAGACGACTTTGGAATCGCGCACCAGCGCGTCCACCACACGGCGGGATTTTCTGATATTCTCTTCGGCAAGGGGGGAAAGGGAGACCTTTGCGCCCTGTCTCGCTATATTCACGATCTGCCGCAAAGTGATCTCGTTTCCCGTCAATTCGATGGGTTTCACCGTCCGCCCCTCCTTTTTTTACGCCGTTTAATGAATAAACATTGAAAATTAACCGCGGTTTATTGTATCATTATATCATAAGATTTTTCGCTTGTAAATACCAAACGGAAAAAAGTTGCGTTTTTTAACGCGATTTTTTCGTTTTTACCGCCGAAAACCGACAAAAAAACAAAAACGGCGGCGAAAAGCGCGGGAAAAACGCGTCGTTCGCCGTCGTTTTTATTTTCGACATTATTCGTTTATGCGACATTTTTCGACATTCGTCGCTTATTCATCTTTTGTTCGCGCATTTTTCGCCAAAACCGACAACAGAACTTTTTGCGTTATTCCGCGCCGCCGAGGCAGATCTCGTCGATCGCCGCGAGTTCTTCCTTGGCAAACGAGGTGTTCAGCCGCAGATTTTCCGCGATCTGCTCGCTGCGCGACGCGCCGATGATGACGCTCGCAACGACTTCTTCCTTCATCACCCACGAAAGCGCCATCTGCGAAAGCGTCTGCCCGCGCTCTTCGGCGATCTCCCGAAGGGCGCGCACCTTTTTCAGCGTTTCCTCCGTGATCGCGCTTCTTTTTAAAAATCCCCCGCGGTTCGCCCTGCTGTCCTCCGGAATCCCGTTCAGATAGCGGTCGGTCAGGATCCCCTGTTCGAGGGGCGAAAAAATCGTCAGCCCCGTGCCGCACTGTTTCGCCGCGGAAAGCAGCCCGTCGTTTTCCACGCGCCTGTCGAACATCGAATAGCGCACCTGATCGAGGATGACGGGGATCTTGAACTCCTCCAAGATCTTCACCGCCGCCTCCATATCCTCGCTGAAATAGTTCGATATGCCGATGTAAAGGGCTTTGCCGCTGTCCACGATGCGTTTAAGCGCCATGCAGGTCTCTTCCAGCGGGGTTTCGCCGGCGGGGCGGTGATGGTAGAAAATATCCACGTAATCGACGCCGAGGTTTTTCAGGCTGCGGTCGAGGCTGGCGATCAGGTATTTGCGGCTGCCGTCGTCCCCGTAAGGTCCGTCCCATCCGTAATAGCCCGCCTTGGTGGTGATGAGCATCTCGTCCCGATAAGCGGCGAGGTCGTTTTTGAGGATCCTGCCGAAGTTCTGCTCCGCGCTCCACGGCGCGGGTCCGTAATTGTTGGCGAGGTCGAATAAGGTGATGCCTGCGTCGAAGGCGGTAAAAATCATATCCCGCATGTTTTCATAGCAGTCCGCAGAACCGAAATTGTGCCACAGCCCCAAGGAAATTTCCGGCAGTTTCAGCCCGCTCGTGCCCGCGCGGCGGTAGCGCATGGAAGAATACCGCTCTTTGGAAGGCAGATAGTATCTGTTCTTTTCCGTGATCTCTTTCAATCTTTCCGCATCCATAATCTTACGTCCCTTTTTTTAATGCTATTGTAGCATACTCGCCGGCATTTGTCCATACAAATTGCAAAATTCGCGGCAAAACGCCGTAATTTTGCCTGCGGTAAAAAATAAAACGCGCCGGCGTTCTTCCTTCGGCGCGGCGCCGCTTTATTTCGGCGGCACGCCGGAAAAACGCAGATCGCGCGTTGAAATTTAAGTATGTTTTCTCCGCCGCGCCTTTTTAAAAGGCGATGACGCCGAGATGTTCCAAAAGGATCTTCAGCCCGATCAGGATCAGCACCGCGCCGCCGAAGATCTCCGCCTTTCCCGAAAAACGGTTGCCCGCCTTGTTGCCGATGAACACGCCCAGCGCGCACACGGCAAAGGTAACCGCGCCGATGACGCCGCACCCGAGCCACACATTCGTTTCGGTGGCGACGAAGGTTACGCCCACCACCAGCGCGTCGATACTCGTGGCGATCGCCATCAGCAGCAGCATTTTCAGATGAAGCCCTTCTTCTTCCCGCCGCTCTTCGCCGCCTTTGAGCGCCTCTGCGATCATTTTGACCCCGATGAAAGCCAGCAGCGCGAACGCGACCCAGTGATCGATCGGTTCGATGACCTCCTCCAGCCAAAAACTCACGCCGTAACCGATGAGCGGCATGACCGCCTGAAACAGGCCGAAGGTCAAGGCGATCAAAAACAGGTGCCGGATATTGAGTTTTTTCATTTCCAGCCCGCGGCACATCGATACGGCGAAGGCGTCCATCGCCAGCGCCACCGCCGTGGATAAAAGTTCGATCCAATGCATAGTCTTTTCTATTTTACGGTTCCTGTTCCGATTCTATGCCGTACAGCAGCGCGCCTACCCCGCCGTTTTCCGCAAAGGACGCGGCGGAAAACTCCGCCAGCACGAGGCGGATATAACGCCGCGCCTCTTCTTCCGTTTGAAAATCCTCTTTGGCGAGCGGCGACCACGCGTACCGCGTTTCCCCGCTTTCCTCGTAATCGAGCGCCCGATCGAAATCCTCCGGCGTATCGGTTTCCGCGTCGAAAGCGTCCCCGAAAAAGGGCACTTCCACCCGCGCGCGGTATCTTCCGCCGCAGAGGCTGACGTAGCCGCGCGCCATGCCGTCCGCAGAATAGCAAAACTGCGAAAGATCCTTTTCTTCCGCCGCGACGATCTTTTCCAGAGCGCGGTAAAGTTCGACGTCGTTTCTGTACCAGTCGACCTTCTCGGAAAGCCGCCATACGTCCCTTCTGCGGAGCAGGTAGAGCAGAAAACACCCCTCGAAAGCGCGCACCGCCACAAGAAAGCGCATCGTTTCGCCGCGGACGAGATAGGCTTCGCCGACCGTTTCTTCGCCTTTGCCGACAAAAATCAGCACCTTTGCGGGAAATTTCTCCCGCCGCGCGTCGTCGAACACGTTCACGCCGTCGATATAATACGCGGGGCTGTACGCCTTGGCGACGGGCAACCCCGCGCGGTAAGTCTTTTTCGGATCGATCTTCGCGGCGTCGCCCCATATCTGCGCCGCAAGCAGCGCCAAAGCGGGCGCCAAAACGATTGCGACGGCGAATACCGCCGCCCAAAAATGAAAACAGCAGTAAACGTAAAACGCCGCCGTCGGCAAAGCGATCGCCGCATACGCGAAAGCGATACGGCGGCGCGAAAAGATCTCCGCGGCGGGGCGGGGTTCCTTGCCCCGTTTCAACGCTTTATACGTTTCCGCATAATACAGACAGATCGAAAAAACGCACGGCGCGACGATCCCCATAAAGGCGTCCCCGAAAAGCCCTTCCGCGGCGCAGGCGATCGCCCCTGCGAGCAAAACCGCGCAAAACAGCCCCGAAGCCGCGGCGCAGGCGGCGCTTTTTTGCAGAGGGCGCAGGATATAGCGCTGATAGAGTTTCGCGCCGTCGGCATATTCTTCCGCGGTGAAAGCGGGCGCGCCTTCCGCCGCGCCGTCGGGCAATTCCTCCGCAGCAAAACGCCGCGCCGTTTCTTCCGCCGCGGCGAAAAATTCCCCTTTCCATGCCGCGCCCTTGTAATACTTTCCCCGCGACGCCGTTTTCAGCGCGCCGCAGAGTTCGTAAACGCCGCCCGCTTCTTCGATCAATCCCCCCGCCGCAAGGCGGCGGACGGCGGCGGCAAGTTCGCCGAAAGGCAGTTTCCGCTTCGCTTCCGCCATGATCTCGAATATCTGTTCCGCTTTGTCGCGGCAACGCGTTTTCGCCAGCGCCGACAGCACGGCGCGCTCCGTCGAATTTCTTTCCAATGTCCTTATGGAAACAAAGTCCTGCGCCGCAGCGGCGGCGCAGGGCGTTCGTCTTTCTCCCGTGATAAGATTTACAGTTTCGGTTTTTCCGACATGATCTCGTTGATCGCCTTGCCGGGCGCCACCATCGGCAGCACGAAATCGTCGATGTCGATCTCCGCATCGATGACGGCGGGAACGTTCTTTTCCAGCGCCGTTTTCAACGCCGCGTCGAACTGCGCCTTGTCCGCCGCGCGGTAGCCGTCCACGCCGTAAGCCTCGGCGAGTTTCACGAAGTCCGGACCGCGGTCGAGCGTCGTTTCGGAATAGCGTTTGCCGTAAAACAGCGTCTGCCACTGCCGCACGTTGCCGAGCACGTGGTTGTCCATGATGACGACGATCACGGGAATATTATAGTGCTGCAGCGTGCAAAGTTCGTTGCAGTTCATGCGGAAACTGCCGTCCCCCGCGACGGAGATCACGGGGAAGCGATCCCCCAGCGCGACCTTCGCGCCCATCGCCGCGCCCGTGCCGAACCCCATGGTCCCCAGCCCGCCGGAAGTGATCAGCGAGCGCGGGCGCAAAAATCTGCCGAACTGCGCCGCCCAGAGCTGGTTCTGCCCCACTTCCGTGGTCAGCACCGCTTTATCGCCGGTAAATTCATAGATCTTTTTGAGGATATATTCGGGGTTCAGCGGCACGTTTTCGCCGTCTTTATGGGGAAATTCCGCCTTGATCGGGGCGAGTTCCTTCAAAAAAGCCCCGTCGCCCGCAGGGGCGATCTTCGCGTTGAGGGCTTTGAGCACCTCCTTCGCGTCCCCCACCATCTCCTGCGTGATGCGGATGTTTTTGCTGATTTCCGCCGCGTCGATGTCGATGTGGATGATCTTCGCGTTTTTGACGAACTTCGCGGTGTTGGAAGTTACCCTGTCGGAAAAGCGCATGCCGATCGCCACCACCACGTCCGCGGAATTGATGCCGATGTTCGACGCCTTCGTGCCGTGCATGCCGATCATCCCCATGAACTTTTCGTCGTCCGTGGGATAGGAGCCCAGCCCCATCATCGTGGAGGAAACGGGGCAGTTGAGTTTTTCGACGAAAATTTTAAGTTCCTTCTCCGCCCCCGCGGAGATCACCCCGCCGCCGCTCACCACGAAGGGCTTTTTCGCCCCGTTGAGCAGCGCGGCGGCGCGTTCCAGCGCGCCCTCGTCCCGATAGGGCGCGGGGCGGTACGCGCGGGGCTTTTGCGGCGTGTAATCGGCTTCCTGCGCGGTGGCGTCCTTGGTGATGTCGATGAGCACCGGTCCCGGGCGGCCGGATTTTGCGATATAAAACGCCTCGCGCACGATGTCGGCGAGTTCCGCCGCGTCGGTTACGATGAAATTATGCTTGGTGATCGGCATGGTGATGCCGGTGATGTCCACCTCCTGAAAGGTATCCCTGCCGAGGAGGTTTTTCGCCACGTTGCAGGTGATCGCCACTACGGGGACGGAATCCATATACGCCGTGGCGATGCCCGTAACGAGGTTGGTCGCCCCCGGGCCGGAGGTGGCGAAACACACCCCCACCCTGCCCGTGGCGCGTGCGTATCCGTCCGCCGCGTGGGCGGCGCCCTGTTCGTGCGCCGTGAGGTAGTGTTTGATCCTGCCGTTCATTTTATAAAGTTCGTCGTAAATGTTGAGGATCGTTCCGCCGGGATAGCCGAACACGGTATCCACGCCCTGCTCCAACAAACAGTTGAGCAGGATCTGCGCGCCGTTTGCCTTTACCGTTTTTTCCATAACTTTCCGCTGTTTCCTTTTGCGTTTATTTGAGCACCGCGCCCTCGTCCGCAGAGGACACCAAGCGCGCGTACCGCGCGAGATACCCCGTCGTTTCATGCACGACGGGCTTGAATTCCTTTCTTCTCTTTTCCAACTCTTCTTCGCTTACCAGCAGTTCTATGCTGTAACGGTTCATATCTACGGCAATCTTATCGCCGTTTTTCACCAGCGCGATGGGGCCGCCGACAGCCGCCTCCGGCGAAACGTGCCCGATCGCCGCGCCGCGCGTGGCGCCGGAAAAGCGCCCGTCGGTGATGAGCGCGACGGTCTTATCCAGCCCCATGCCGCAGATGGTGGCGGTGGGCATCAGCATTTCGCGCATGCCGGGGCCGCCTTTCGGGCCTTCGTAGCGGATGACCACCACGTCCCCCGATTTCACCGCGCCCCCCGTAATGCCGCGAATCGCCTCTTCCTCGCTGTCGAACACGACGGCGGTACCGGTATTTTTCAGCATTTCCGGCGCGACGGCGCTGCGTTTCACCACGCACCCGTCGGGCGCCAGATTGCCCTTCAGAATGGCGAGCCCGCCGGTCGCCGAATAGGGATCGTCCATCGGGCGGATCACGCTCTTATCCGGCACTTTCGCGTTTGCGATGTTCTCCGCGACGCTCTTCCCCGTCGCCGTTACGAGATCGGTATGCAAAAGCCCCTTGTCGGCAAGTTGCTTCATCACGGCGTACACGCCGCCGGCGTGGTAGAGATCCGCCATGAAATGCTTGCCCGCCGGCGCGAGTTTGCACACGTTGGGGGTGGTTTCGGAGATCCTGTTGATCATCGCGAGATCGATCTTCACCCCCGCTTCCCGCGCGATGGCGGGGATGTGCAGCACCGTATTCGTGCTGCAGCCCAGCGCCATATCGACGGTAAAGGCGTTTTCAAACGCCTTTTCGCTCAAAATGTCGCGGGGGCGGATGTTGTTTTTCAGAAGCTGCATCACCTGCATGCCGGAATGCTTCGCCAGCCGCAGGCGTTCGGAATACACCATGGGTACGGTGCCGTTGCCTTCGAGCGCCATGCCGAGCGCTTCGGTCACGCAGTTCATGGAATTCGCCGTGAACATGCCCGCGCAGGAACCGCAGGTGGGGCACGCCCTGCTTTCGTATTCGCAAAGTTCTTCCGCCTTGATCTTGCCGCTCTTCACCGCGCCCGCCGCCTCGAACATCTCGGTAACGCTGATGCGCTCGCCCTTGATATAGCCGTTGAGCATGGGTCCGCCCGCGCAGACGACGGCGGGGATATTGACGCGCGCCGCCGCCATGAGCATGCCCGGCACGATCTTGTCGCAGTTGGGGATGAGCACCATCGCGTCGAAGGCGTGCGCCTTGGCGAGGCACTCGATGGAATCGGCGATGAGTTCGCGGGTAACGAGGGAATATTTCATGCCCTCGTGCCCCATGGCGATGCCGTCGCACACCCCGATCGCCGGCACGGTTACGGGGTTGCCCCCCGCCAGCCGCACGCCGGCTTTCACCGCCTCGGCAATCTTATTGAGTTCCGTATGCCCGGGAATGATGTCGCTTTGCGCCGACACCACGCCCACGAGGGGCAGCGCCATTTCCTCGTCGGTAAAGCCCAACGCCTTCATCAGCGAGCGGTGCGCCGCCTTATCCGCCCCGATCTTGATCTTATCGCTGTTCATATTCTCATATCCTTTCGGCGATCAGCCTGCCCATTTCCTTCGTGCCGACCTTCTTCATGCCTTCGGACCAGATGTCGGCGGTGCGGTAACCGTCGTCGAGGGTCTTCGTTACGGCGTTCTCGACGGCGCACGCCTCTTCTTCCAGATCGAAGGAATATCTCAGCAACATCGCCGCAGACAAAACGGTGGCGATGGGGTTTGCGACGTCCTTGCCCGCAATATCGGGCGCGGAGCCGTGGATGGGCTCGTACATGCCCCGTTTGGTTTCGCCGAGGCTTGCCGACGCCAGCATGCCGA
Organism: uncultured Clostridia bacterium; assembly: GCA_944363555.1. Lineage (GTDB taxonomy): Bacteria > Bacillota > Clostridia > Christensenellales > Borkfalkiaceae > UMGS775. The sequence continues at coordinate 2,058 of CALVUL010000041.1, read as the reverse complement.
TGGAACCGGTGAGCATGCTCGCCTCGTCGGAGAGGATGTCGCCGAACATGTTTTCCGTTACGATGACGTCGAACTGGCGGGGATCGCGGATGAGCTGCATGGAGCAGTTATCGACGTATAAAAAGGACGTTTCCACTTCGGGATAATCCTTCGCCACGCGGTTTGCGACTTCCCTCCAAAGACGGGAGGTTTCCAGAATGTTCGCCTTGTCGACGACGGTAACCTTCTTTCTTCTCTTCATCGCGGCGCCATAGCCCACGCGGAGCACGCGCTCGATCTCCTTTTCGGAATACGCCATGGTGTCGTACGCGCCGCCTTCCGTTCTGCCGCGCTTGCCGAAATAAATCCCCCCCGTAAGTTCGCGCACGATTAAAATATCGAGGGAATCGCCGATGATCTCCGGCTTTAACGGACAGGCTTCTTTCAGCTGTTTATGGAGCACCGCGGGGCGCAGATTGGCGAAAAGTTCCAGCGAACCGCGCAGACCCAGAAGCGCCTTTTCGGGGCGGTCGTTGCCGCCGAGATGGTCCCACTTCGGTCCGCCCACCGCGCCGAGCAGCACGGAGTCGGCTTTTTTGCACGCCTCGATCGTGTCCTCCGGCAGCGGGCAGCCGCAGGTATCGATGGCGATGCCGCCCGCGGGTTTTTCCGTAAAATGGAAAGTGTGATTGTATTTTTTGCCGATAACGTTCAAAATGTTTTTCGCTTCCGCGATGATGTCGGGGCCGATGCCGTCGCCCGATACCGTAACAATGTTAAAGTTCATTTGTTTCTCCTTATTTTTTAAGTGTGGGAATCGATTTTAAATATTTCCGCAAAATATCCTGTTTAAATGCCTTGTTTTCGATGATTTCTTTATAAAAATACGCCGAGGGTTTGGGTGTGCGCGCAAATGTTTGTCTATCCACCCCGACCATTCCGAACCGCGGCGCATAAGAACTCCATTCATAATTATCCATAAACGACCAATACAAATAGCCGCGTACGTCCACCCCCGTTTGCCGCGCGGCGTTCAGCGCGGATAAAAACTCGGCGATGTAGACGATGCGAAAATCGTCGTTATCGCAACAACAACCGTTTTCGGTGATATAAACGGGTTTGTCCATACAGCGCGTTAATCCGTTAAACATCGTTTCCGGCCAAAATTCTTCCAAGTAAAAGGGCTCGGAAATCATTTGCATGTGCGTGTACGGCATACTACGCGTTTTGCATTTGGCTTTGCGCGCGTCTACCATTTGCCGCACATATAAATTGATCGACCAAAAATCACAAGTGCCTTTGATCTCTTTGTCGTAAATGCCGTCTTTTCCCGGAACAACCAACTCGCCCGTGCGAATCGCGTGGAAGAAAAACTCGTTATCCACCGCGTCCAAATACCCTTGCAACGCCGTGTCGAACGGGTCGGACTGCCTTGCGCCGTAATACTGCAAAAGCGCGTGCGCACTGCTTACGGGCGCGGAAGAATATTCTTTGATGATTCGATATGCCCGCGCGTGGCAGATGGTTTTGTTAAATTTACGGTTCAAAAAACGTTCGGTCGTGCCTAAATTAAACTCGTTAAAAACATTCCAAAAATCAACATAAGGGCTGATAATCGGCAAAATGTAACGCAAATACCGCTCAAAATAGGCGAAGTTATCCAAATCGAAAAAGCCGTTTTTTTCTTCGAACCACAGCGGCATCGAAAAGTGCACGAGCGTTACAAACGTTTTAATCCCGTTCTTTTTGAGAAGTTCGAGTTCGTGCACGTAATGCGCCGTAGCCGCCTTATCGAATACGCCTTCTTGCGGCTCGATGCGCGCCCACTCTACGCCCATACGATACGCTTTATGACCGAGCGCGGCAAGCAGTTTCACGTCTTCGTCAACCATATTGTAATGGTTGCACGCCTTGCCCGATACTTGAAATTTCGGGTTACGCAAAACTTCTTCTTGCTCGTACTTCCAATGCCCCGAATGTACATTATCCCCTTCGATTTGATGCGGCGCGGTTGCGCTGCCTAACAAAAAATCTTCGGGCAACGTAAAATCGGGCAAATTAAATATGTCAAACATTTTC
>CALVUL010000040.1 GCA_944363555.1 uncultured Clostridia bacterium | reverse complement strand
ATCGCCGAGATCCTGAAAACCCATCCCTTCATCCGTTCCGTCGAACGCTGCGGAGACGAATAAACGCCGTTCCGCCGAAAAGCCGGCGGTTTGAAGGGAAGCAAAAGAAGGGCAAAAATTCAATCGGATGGTTTCGGAACGGGTTCGCCGTTGTCGGACCCGTTCTTTTCGATTTGCAAAAGAAAAACAGAAAAGATAAAAGACAGCGATAAAAAGGCGGGGGCTGCCGTAACCGGCAGCCCCCGCCTTTTACCGTCCGGCGTCGCGTCCCGTCTATTCAAGGCGGATGCGGAAATCCTCCGCAACGTGGGCTACGTTTTCGGAATCCGTCCAAAACACGAAACCCTGTTCCTCGTAATTCTGGCGGTATTTTTTCGGCGTGACGGCAAATTTTTCCTTGAATGCGGATTCGAAGCGGCGCAGGGAGTTGAAACCTACCTGTCTGGCGATGGAGCCGACGGAATAGTTTGTGGCTTTCAAAAGACTTTTGGCGCTGTCCAGCCGCTTATCGGCGAGCAGGCGGCCGAAACTCCGCCCGAACGCTTGTTTCAGATAGATGTTCAGTTGGTGCAGGGAAATCCCGATCATCGCGCCGATCTGTTCGCTCAGATTCGTTTCGTTGTAATGGCTGTCGAGCAGGGCAAGGGCTTTCGCCACATAGATGTTGTGTTTTTTTCCGAGGAAGGTGAGTTTTCTGCTCTTGCAGATCTCGATGACGAGCCGTTTTAAAGAAAGTTCCAGATCGATGTCGAAATAATCGTCGTGCTTGCCGTGATAGTTGTTGTACAGCAGCAGCAAGGTTTTCGACAAAATAGCGCACACGTTGGAATCATCCGCGAAAATGAGCACGTCGTTCAGCGATTTGCAGAGGTTTGCGATGGGTTCGCAGTTTTCGGCGAAACTGCTGGCTGCGAGGGAGTTTTTCGGCAGCGCGTTTTTTATGCGGGTATCCAGTTCGAGAACGAGCATGTGCACGCGCTCGTTTACGTATTGCAGATGCGGCACATAGGAATCGATGAGCATAAACTGCCCCGAAGAGATGGTAACGCGGGTCGCTTTGCCGAGATCGGGAAAAGGCGGGGGCACGATGTCCGATTTCGGGTAAAAGTCCATATCGATATGCCCCGAAACGATATAGACGAGTTCCACGCCCGGGTGCGCGTGCGGAACGGCCTGCGAAAAGGTTTCGGGGGTATAGATCGTGTTCATCAAGGTGGGGGTCTTTATGAGTTCCGACAGTTTTTTCATACTTTTTTTGAATGGCGAAAAGAATGTGTTCCGCGCTGCTTTTACGAAAAAAACGGCGCGGATTTCCGCTTTTTCCGGTTTTCAGGAAAAGTATACGTTTCCCGTAAACATTATACGGCGTTATCAAAAATAAAGCAACAAAAACCCCGCATATTTTCTGCGCGCGGGCTGCTTTTTAAAAAGGGGATTTGCGTAAAAATGCGTCGCAAAATGCGAAAAATATGGATTCTATTTAAAAAATCGGTCTTGAAACGCGCTTTTCGGGATGTTATAATGATTCTCGAAATAACGCGTACATTTTCGGGAGAAAGAGAAATTGCTGAAAACGAACGAGATCGCGGGATGCAGAAAGAACGGTTTGCGCGTGCGGCAGAAGCGCATTTTTCTGACCGTCATGCTCGCCGTGCCCGTATTGTATTTTCTGATCGTCTATCTGTACGTGAACATGAGTTCCTTCGTGATGGCGTTCAGAAACGTGGATAATCAATGGTCGCTCGATAACTTCCGTCTGTTTTTCGACGAACTTACGTCCAAAGACGGCACTGTCGGCATTTCTTTACGAAACACGCTGATCTATTTTATCCTTTCGCTTTTGTTTTTCCCCACGGGGATCGCGATCAGTTATTTTCTCTATAAAAAGATCGCCGGCTATAAGTTTTTCAGGATCGTGTTTTACCTGCCGAGCATCATCGCGCCCATCGTTTTCGTAACGATCTATAAAGAATTCGTAAAACCGTGGGGCCCCGTCGGCATGCTTTTCGAGGCGCTTGGCGCCCCGTTCCCCGCGAGCGGACTGTTTGCCCACGAAGATACGGCGACTTGGGCAATCGTGGGGTATTGCGTCTGGTTGGGGCTGCCCACGAACATGCTGATGTGGGGCGGCGCGCTCACGCGTATTCCGAAAGACGTTTTCGAAGCGGCGTGCATCGACGGCTGCGGCACGTTTAAGGAACTCAATCACATCGTCATCCCGCTGATTTTTCCCACGATTTCCTCGTTGCTGATCCTCTCCTTTACGGGTTTTCTGAACGCGGGGGGACCGATCTTGCTGTTTACCAACGGCGCGGCGCAGACTTCCACGCTGGGATTCTGGATGTTCAATCAGGTGTATTCCAACACGGCGGGCAGCGGCGGGTTTTACGGCGTGCTGTCGGCGGGCGGGCTGTTCTTCACCGTTCTGGCGACCCCCGTCGTACTCTTCGTGCGGTGGCTGGCGGAAAAAGTTCCCGCCGTGGAGTATTGAGGAAAATATCGTGCTGAAAGCGTTGAAAAGAGGAACGCGCGCCGCAAAATACGGCAGATGCGCGTGCGAAGATATTTTGGAATTGAGCGGCGCGCGGGGGGAACGCCTGTTCGGGCAGTTCGTTTTCCTCTCGCCGTCGGCAACGAAGATCCTTTCCGCGGCGTTCGGCGGCTTTCACGGGAAAACGGATTTTTCCGCGGAAACCGAAATTTGCTGGGCGGCGTGCGTAAAACTGAAAAAGCCGTCCTGCTCCTTCGGATTGAAGGGGGAAGTTCCCGAAGCGCTCGTGCCGCTTTACCGTATGCTCGAAAACGCGGAGTTTGCGCGGACGGAGGAGGGGGAAAACCGCGTGTTCTGTTTTTCCTGCGTCGTTCCCGAAACCTGCGAAGAGGGCGAATACGCGGGGGCGCTGGTTTTGCAAACGGAAAGCGCCGCGTACGAACTGAAAGTGCGCCTTAGGGTTTTTCCCTTCGCGTTTCCCGAAAAGAACCGTTCCAAAACGGCGTTCGCCGTCTGGTACGAAAACGAGCGCGCGATCCGCGGGGATTTGTCCCTGTATCCGAGGGGAGAAGAATACGAAGAATACGTAAAATATTACGAACTGCTCAAACGTTACGGGATCGCCGCGACGGAACTCCCCGTGCGGAGCGCAAAAGACGGAAAATACTGCGCCGCCTGCGCCGCCAACACCCGCCCGTTCGAACCGCGGCGGGGGATCATGCCGGAAGATACCGCCAATTTCGTCGCCGCCGCGAAGATCGCCGCCGCGGACGGCGCCGTGGCGAGTTATTCCATCCCTTACGACGTAGTCGTCGAAAACGGCGCGCCGCGGGTGGATACGCAAAAACTCAAAGCCGTGCTCACGGCGATGGCGGAGGCGAGCGAAAGGGATCTCGACCTCTTTGCAAAGGGCTATTTTTACGTTACGTTTATCGACGAGCCTGCGGAGGCGATGTTCCCCATGGTGCGCCGCGTTACCGCGGACGTAAGGGAAACCGCCGCCGCCGTCGCCCGCGAATGCGATTTTACGGGGAAGGAAAACGTAAAGCGCTCCCTTCTCTCGCTGGAAAACGTCGTGCCCTCTTGGCCGGAGGAAAAACTGTACGGGGGCGTGGATACGTGGTGCCCCACCTTTTCCGGCTGGCACGCGCCGGAATTCCGCAGGGGCATGGCGCGGATGTTCGATCTCGGTTCGCGGAACTGGTGGTACGGATGCATCTCTCCGTGGTATCCCTTCCCGTCTTACCACCTCGACGAGCCGCCTGCCGGCGCGCGTGCGGAAGGGATGCTGCGCTACTTTCACCGCGTGGGGGGCAATCTCTATTGGGCGGTTAACTTCGATCGCCATAACGACGACGAAAATCACCGCGTGATCGCGGACGACGTGTTCGCCGGCGAATCGACGTGGACGGAAGCCAACGGGGAAGGGCTCCTCGTGTTTTCGGGGGAGAAGTTCGGCGAAAACGCGCCGCTGCCCTCGCTGCGGCTCGCCGCGGTCTGCGAAGGGAATCACGATTACGAATACTGCCTGCTGTTTGAAGAAAAACTCGAAGGGCTCGGCAGAACGTTCGGCGCGGAAGTCGACGCGCGCGCTTCCCTGCGCCCGATCAGGGAAAAAACCTTTTTCGGAACGGCGGTTACGGACGCCGATAAACTCCCCGCTTTGAGACGGGAGATCGCGGACGGCATCGCCGCGGCGGATATGGGCGCGCTGCTGCTCATCGGCGAAGAGGAGGAAGGCGGCGTTTATTTCGATCTGTACGCCGAAAACGGGCTCGCCGTTTCCTGCGAACGGACGCCGGTTGCCGTGGAGCGGAATTCGCTTTGCACGCATTATCGCTATTTCGCCGCGGCGGCGGATAAGGACGTATACGCCCGCTGGGATCTCGAAAAAGGCGGAAAGACCTTCGTTTACCGCCGCCTGATCGCACCGCCGCTTACGCCGCTCGATACGGCGGGGCTGCAATGCGCGGGTGCGGTGGAAAAAACCGCGTTCGGCGAGGGTTTCCGTTACGAAACGAGCGAGTTTTGCAACGACGCCTGCCCGAGCCTCGTTTTAAAAGGGCGTTTCGATTTTTCCCGCATCGACAGTCTGCTGTTTTTCGCCGAATCGTTTTCCGAAAGCGATTTCACCGTTTCCGCGGTGTTCGAGGACGGCGGCGGGCGGAAATTCAACGTCGGCTACGGCGTGATGCAAAAGGGAAAAAACCGGCTGCGCATTCACTTTAACCCCGCGATGCAGCTCAACGGCTGGCGGGAAGTAAAGCACACCACGGCGTTTTCGCATTATTCGGCGGAACTTGCAAAGATCAACCGCATCGATAAAAAGGATATTCGCAAAATTTATTTCGAGATCCAGAACGAGCGGGAATTTTGCTCTCTTTCCCCGCGGGAACTGCGCTATGCGCGCTATCGGTTTTCTGTCGGCGGGATCTATTTCAGCGAGTGGACGGATCACGATCCCCACGGTTACGATTTTTTGAAGGAGGAGAAAGACGATGCGGCAAACGGGCGCGTACGCGGTTAGAAAAAACAGATCCGCGGCGGCGTTTTTCGGAAAATTTCATACAAAGCGGTCGCTTCTCGAACGCCGTTCGGGGTGGGGCAAAGTGGTTTTCGGCATATTTTTCGCGCTGTTTCTGCTGTATGCCCTCAGCCTTCTTTATCCCATGTTCTGGATGGTGTTCAACTCTTTCAGGGACATTACCGATTACAACGTGGCAATCGCCACGCGGAAGTTTTATTCCCTCGCCATCGTCTGGGATTTCGGCAACTATGCGGACGTGATGAAACTCATTTCCGCGGCGGACGCGTCGTTTGCGGAGATGATCTTCAATTCGCTGTGGACGACGACGCTGATGTCCGTCCTCGCGGTATTCGTGCCCACGTGCACGGCGTACTGTCTGGCGAAATACGATTTCCGCCTGCGCGGCGTCCTTTACGCGATCGCGATTATCACGATGATCCTGCCCGTCGTCGGCAGCGACGGCGCGCGGCTGAAATTCTGGGCGTCGGCGGGGATGTTCGATACGCCGTTCTATTTATTTTTCAACGGGCTCGGCGGTCTGGGCGGAACGTACTTTCTGGTGATGTACGGCTTTTTCAGGAGCGTGCACTGGTCGTATGCGGAGGCGGTGTTTATCGACGGCGGCAGCGATTTCACGGCGCTTTTTAAGATCATGCTGCCGCAGGCGCTGCCGATGATGGGTTTGTTTTTCATCATGAACTTTATGGCGGGGTGGAACGAATACCAGAGTTTTCTCATCTTCATGCCGAGTTATCCCACGCTGGCGACGGGCATGTATCTCGTTTCCGCCACGCTGCAGCGCACGGGGCAGATGCCGCTTTACTACGCGGCGCTCACCATCTCCATCATCCCCACGCTGGTGCTGTTCATCGCCTTTTCCAATCAGATTCTCACCAAAGTTACCATAGGCGGTATCAAGGGTTGAAAATATATTTTTAACGGAGGATTTTTATGAAAAAGAAGATGATGACCGTCGTCTGTTCCGTCCTCGCCGCGATCTTCGCGCTGGCGGGAACGACGGCTTGCAGAGAACAGGTGATCGACACCGATCAGCATCTCGAGATCTACGTGCTCAACGTCGGTTACGGCTACGAGTGGGCGGAAGAACTCGCAAAGAGTTTTGCCGAAAAGGACTGGGTCAAAGAAAAATATTCGGAATTTTCCTATAAAGTCAATTACAACGACGATTGGGATTTCGCCGCGGAGCGGATCAAGGCGGGCGGCACGGTGAACACCGCGGATATTTTGTTCAGTTCGAGCCTGCAAAAACTCTATAACACCACGCGCGACGGGCAGCCCGTGCTCGCCGATCTCAGCGGGCTGATGGAAGAGACCGTGATGGGGGAGAACGTCGTCTACGAGGACAAAATCTATCCCGATTTTATGAAGAACAACGTCAATCCCGATACCGGCAAGGCGATCGCCGTTCCGTGGGGCACGACGTACAACACCCTCATCTATAACGAAACGCTGTTTCAGGCGCTCGGATTTGAAGAACTGCCCGTTACGACGTATGAATTCGTAAACGTTCTGAAAGAAGTGAAGGCAAGAACGCCGGACGATATTTATCCGTATTCCCACGCCGTCATCGGCTGCTACAACGTGAACTACTGGAAGAACGCCTACACGATCTGGTGGGCGCAGTATCAGGGCGTGCAGGGTTATACCGATTTTTACAACGGCGTTTCGGAAGGCAAACTCAGCCGCGATATTTTCAATCAGTTGGGGCGGCTGCGTTCGCTGGAGGCGATGGACGAGATCCTCGACGGCAGGAGCGCCTATATCGACCCGTCCTCCGGCGTCTACGAATTTATGGAGGCGCAGACCAACTTCCTGATGGGCAACGGGCTGTTTTATATGTGCGGGGACTGGTTCGATTATGAAATGCGCGCCATTGCCCTGGGGTTGAGCGAACTTTATCCCTACACGTTCCGCGCGATGCGCATGCCCGTGATCAGTTCCATTGTCGAAAAACTCGAACTCTACGAGGAAACTGCGGCGTATGACGAACTGAGCGACGCAAAGAAAGCCGAATACGACGCGGTGCTTTCCGCGCTGATCGCCGAAATCGACGCGGGCAAGGCGTATGACGAACTGGAAAACGCGGGGATCGGCGAGCGCGATTACAATACGGTGAAGGCGGCGCGCAGCCTGAATGACTTCGGCGGCGGGATTCTGAACGCCGCGGTGCCTTCCTACGCCACGGCGAAAGATCTGGCGATCGACTTTTTACGGTATTTCGCCACCGACGAAGCCAACGAAATTTACGCGTCCGTAACAAAGGGCGCAAGCACCGGTTTTATTTACGATCTGGAAACCGAAGCGCCGGAAGTGTTTCGGCAAATTTCTCCCGTCGAACGGGATAAATTCACCGTGCTGAAGGGCGAAGACGTGGTGTTTTTGCCGAATCCGGACAGTTTCCCACTCGTCTACAAGGGCGGGCTGCTGCCCCTGAAAGCCATCGAATACAATTCCTACGAAAACGTATTCGGCAGAACGGACGACACCCGTCAGTCCGCGCGGGATCTTTATGAGTACGACATCGAATACTACAAGGGTTCGCGTTGGGATCTGCTCGTTTCGATGAGCGGCATCCAGATGTAAGGAGTGCAATATGAAAGCGAAAAGATTTCTCGCGTTCGCGCTGGCGGCGGTAACGCTCACGGGTGCGGCGTGCAGCAAAACGCCGGAAGGCGGCGGTAACGCCGAGGCGGAATTCTGGTCGACTTATGCCACGGAAAAGATCCTCGCCGATCACGCCGCGGAAAATTACGCGGATATCCGCAAGGACGCCGTCATTCAACTCGAAGCGGCAAAAAACGAGGACGAAGGCGCGCAGATCATCATCACGGCGATCACGGATATCGGCAGTTACGACGTGGTTTTATCCGATCTCTACGCGGGGGAGCATAAGTACGCTAAGGAAAACG
>CALVUL010000039.1 GCA_944363555.1 uncultured Clostridia bacterium | reverse complement strand
TCGACGACGATCTTCGCATAACTTCTTTCTTCGTTTTCTTCCACCGCTATTTTCGGCATTTCAATTTCCATCATAAGAAATTTCTCCTTTAAAAATAGTTTTTATCCGGCAGCCGCGGGCATTCTTGCCGAAACCGTGGAAAACGTTCCGGTTATCCCCCCGCGGTCCGCCGCGCGCGCTTTGCAACGCGGCTTTTTATTATTTGGAATACAACTCGACGATGAGGTGTTCCGCGATCTGCGCGTCGATATCGTCTCTCTGCGGCAGCGCGATGATCTTGCCCGTAAGCGTTTCGGGGTTGAATTCCAGCCATTTGGGCATGGAACCGACCTTCATCTGCTTGATTTCCGTGAAGAATTTATTGTCCTTCTTGGTTTCCTTGACGGTGATCACGTCCCCCGCCTTCACGATGTAGGAAGCGACGTTGCAGGGTCTGCCGTTGACCGCGAAGTGCGCGTGCGTTACGAGCTGGCGCGCCTCCGAACGGGAAGAACCGATACCCATTCTGTAAATGACGTTATCGAGCCTTCTTTCGAGCAGGGAAAGCATGTTTTCGCCCGTGATGCCCTTCATTCTGTCGGCGCGGAGATAATACTTCTTGAACTGGCTTTCCAGCACGCCGTAGATCCTTTTGCACTTCTGCTTTTCGCGGAGCTGCAAGCCGTATTCGGAAACCTTTTTCCGCGCCGCGCCGTGCTGACCGGGAGCGACGGGCCTCTTTTCCAGCGCGCAAACGCCTTTATAACATCTTTCGCCCTTCAAAAAGAGCTTCGTGCCTTCGCGCCTGCAAAGGCGGCATTTCGATTCGGTATATTTTGCCATAAGTCAATCCCTCCGTTATACTCTGCGTCTTTTCGGCGGTCTGCAACCGTTGTGCGGAATGGGAGACACGTCCTGAATGAGCGTGATCTCGATATCGCAGTTGGTAATCGCCCTGATTGCCGATTCTCTGCCCGAACCGGGACCTTTCACGAAGACCTCGACCGAACGCAAACCGTGCTCTTTCGCCGCTCTCGCCGCCGTTTCCGCCGCCTGCTGCGCCGCGAACGGGGTGCTCTTTCTCGACCCCTTGAAACCGAGGCTGCCCGCGCTCGACCACGAAATCACGTTGCCCTGCGTGTCGGTAATGGTAACGAGGGTGTTGTTGAAAGACGCCTGAATGTGTACCTGACCTTTGTCGATCTTCTTGATGTCTCTGCGTTTTTTTACGATCTTTTTCTTTACTGCTGCCATCTTTCACGCCCTCCTTACTTCTTGGTAGCCGTCTTTTTCTTCGCAACCGTACGGCGGGGTCCTTTGCGGGTTCTCGCGTTGCGTTTGGAACTCTGTCCTCTCACGGGCAGGCCCTTTCTGTGGCGAACGCCGCGATAGCAGCCGATTTCCATCAGCCGTTTGATGCTGAGGCTGACCTCGCTTCTGAGATCGCCCTCGACATGCAGATTGTGTTCGATATATTCTCTTAATTTGGAAATGTCGTTTTCATCCAAGTCCTTGACTCTGACGTCGGGATCCACGCCCGTTGCCGCCAGTATCTTTTTGGAAGTCGGCAGCCCGATCCCGTAGATATAGGTCAGCCCGATCTCCACACGTTTGTTGTTCGGCAAATCAACGCCGGCAATACGCGCCATAAGCTCTTTAACTCCTCCGTAATTTTTCTATTTTTTATATATCGCAAACCGCGCGCCCCGCCGCTCTGGAATGAAAGCGGCGAAAACGCCCGTCATATTTTCGTTCCGGCGCGAAAGCGCCGCCGAAAGGACAATTCAGCCCTGTCTTTGTTTGTGGTTCTTGTTCTTGCTGCAAATCACCATGACTTTGCCGTTTCTCTTGATCACCCTGCATTTGTCGCACATCGGCTTTACAGAAGGTCTTACTTTCATTTTCCGTTTCTCCTTTTGTCAAGTTTATGTTAATTTTTACTACGCCATACGATCCGGCCCTTGGTCAAATCGTACGGGCTCATTTCCAGTTTCACGCCGTCGCCGGGAATGATCTTGATGTAATTCATTCTGAGTTTTCCCGAAATGTACGCCGTTATGATATGCCCGTTCGATAACTTTACCTTGAAGCTGGCGTTGGGCAACGCTTCCACGATCACGCCTTCGGTCTCTATGACATCGTCTTTAGACACAAACTTTCCTCCTATTTTCCTTGATAATATTCGCTGAGCAACCGTTTCAGACGCGCGTCGCCGACTTTTCCGCCCGCCGCTATGCGCGCCGCGACTTCTTCCGGCAGTCTGCCCGCGTATTCCACGTGTTTTACGTTCTTTTTTTTGGGAGCGGCGGCGCTGCGGCGCCTGCCGTCGGCAAGATAACAGAACTTACCTTCCGTGCGCATCACCGCGAAAAAACCTTCGTCCCGTCCGCGGAAACATTTCACCACGTCCCCGCAACTGAAACTGCGTTCGGTTTCCATTCTTTCTCCTTACAGGGTAAGAATTTCCGTACCTTCCTTCGTGATGAGCACCGTGTTTTCGTAATGCGCGGAAGGCTTGCCGTCCCTTGTGGCGACGCCCCAGCCGTCGGAAAGAAAATTCACGTACCGCTCGCCCATGTTGATCATCGGCTCGATGGCGAGGGTCATCCCCGCTTTCAGCCTGATGCCGGTGCCCTTTTTGCCGTAATTCGGCACGGAAGGATCTTCGTGCATCTTTCTGCCGACGCCGTGCCCCACCATTTCCCGAACGACGGAAAATCCGTTTTCTTCGGCGTGTTTCTGCACGCGGTAGCCGATGTCGCCGAGGGGCGAACCTTCGCAAAGATCCTCGATCGCCTCGAAGAAACATTCCCGCGTTACGTCGATGAGTTTCTTTTTCTCGGCGGAAATATCGCCGACGTAGAAACTGCGCGCCGCGTCCCCGACGAAACCGTTTTTCACCGCGCCCACGTCGATACTGACGATAACGCCCTCTTTTATGACCTGTTTATCGTTCGGTATGCCGTGCACAACCATATCGTCTAAGGAGATGCAGGCGGACGCGGGATACCCGCAATAGCCCAAAAACGCCGGTTCCGCGCCGCAGTCCTTGATGAACTCGAACGCGATCCTGTCGAGTTCCGCAGTGGTCATCCCTTCGCGGAGACTTCTGCCGAGCAGGTCGAGCACGTCGCGGGTAATCGCGCACGGCTCGCGCATCGCCTCGATCTCTTCGGCGGTCTTGATGCTGATCATATTCCCATCGCCTTCTCTGCTTCCGCGAACACTTCGTTTACGGGAGCGTCCCCGTTCACGCGCCGAAGCACGCCTTTTTCCTTATAGTAATCGATGAGGGACGCCGTCTGCGAAACGTACACGTCCAGACGGCTCTGCACGGTCGCTTCGTTGTCGTCCGCGCGGGTGTACAGCCTGCCGCCGCATTTGGGGCAGATCTCCGTATTCCCGATGACGCTGACGTGAAAGGATTCGCCGCACTTTTCGCAGCACCTTCTCCCCGTCAGCCTGCCGAGCAGTTTTTCGAGCGGCACGTCGATATCGAGCACGCAGGTTACCTTCACGATCTTTTCCAGAGCCTGCGCCTGCGAAAGCGTGCGGGGAAACCCGTCGAGCAGAAATCCTTTTTTGCAATCATCCCGCGAAAGGCGTTCTGCCACCATCTTCACGGTTACGTCGTCGGGCACGAGCTGCCCTTTGTCGATATAGGACTGCGCCAGCACGCCCAAGGGCGTTTTTTCGCGGATGTTTTCGCGGAACATATCGCCCGTGGAGATGTGCGGCAGCCCGTATTTTTCGGTAATCAGCGACGCCTGCGTCCCCTTGCCGGATCCCGGCGCGCCGAGCAATACGATGTTCATGTTTATTTCAAAAAGCCTTTATAGTTTTTCATCATGATCTGCGATTCCAGCGCCTGATTGAATTCGAGCGCCACGGAAACGACGATCAGAAGCCCCGTCGCGCTGAACACGCCCATCAGCGTCATGTCGATCGCTTTGAAGATCAGCGACGGCACCAACGCGACGATGGCGAGATAGATCGCGCCGAAGAACACGATCCTGTTGGATACGCGTTTCAGATAATCCGTGGTCGGCTTGCCCGGACGCGTGCCCGGAATAAAGCCGCCGTTCTGCTGGATGCTCCTCGAAATATCCTCCGGTTTGAACTGGATGGCGTTATAGAAATAGGCGAAGAACAGAATGAGCAGACACATCACCACGGTGTTGAGCCAGCTGCCCGTGCCCATGTTGCGCGAATACCAGTTGTCGCTCGATACGCCGACCAGATTGATGATGAGGTCGGGGAAAGAGAGAATGGCGAAGGCGAAGATGAGGGGCATAACGCCGGAAGAATTCACCTTGATGGGGATGTGCGTGGACTGGCCGCCGTACATCCTTCTGCCTTTCACCTGTTTCGCATACTGCACGGGGATCTTTCTTTCCGCGTCGTTGACCGTAACGACCGCCGCGAAGATCAGCACCGCCGCCGCGACGAATACGATGAGCGTCCAGAACGTGCTGGCGAGTTCGCCGCCCGTAAGGATCCCCAAAATCGCCTGACCCGCGGTACAGATGATACCGACGAAGATGAGCATCGAAATGCCGTTGGAAACGCCGTAATCGGTGATCCTTTCGCCCAGCCACATCGTGAGCGACGCGCCCGCGGTGTAGATGATGACGAGGGCGATATAGCCCAGCCATTTGAGATTTTCGCCGAAAAGGTTATTCCATTCGATGTTGCCCGAAAAGCCGATGACGATACCGACCGACTGCGCGATGGCGAGCAGCACGGTAACGTAGCGGGTGATGGTGGCGATCTTCTTTCTGCCCTCCTCGCCCTGTTTGGAAAGCCTTTCGAGCGCGGGAATCCCCACCGTTAAAAGCTGGATGATGATGGACGCGTTGATGTACGGCCCGATACCCATGGCGAACAGCGTTCCGTACTGCAGCGCGCCGCCGCTGACGGCGCTCATGATCTGCAAGTACGTAAAACTTTCAAGGTTTTCATCCGTAAGAAGCTCCGTGCCGATGCCGGGAACGGGGATAAAACACCCGATCCTGTATACCAGCAGCAACGCCAGCGTGATGAAGATCTTGCGCCTTACGTCTTTGATCTTAAATGCCTTAACTAACGTCTGAAACATTTCCGCCCTCCGTTTTCGGGATTATTCCGCTTCCGCCGTGCCGCCCGCTTTTTCGATGGCAGCCTTTGCCGATGCGGAAAATTTAGCCGCTTTTACGGTGAGCGCAACGTTGATTTCTCCGTTGCCGAGGACTTTCAGACCGGCGTCGCCTTTCACGTATTTCACGAGCCCGTTTTCCAAAAGCGTCGCTTTATCGACGACGGAGCCCGCCTCGAAACCGGCGAGATCGGAAAGGTTTACGATGGTGTATACCTTCTTGAAATGGTTGTTGAAACCGCGCTTGGGAAGGCGCCTGATCAAAGGCATCTGACCGCCTTCGAAACCGACTCTCACGCCGCCGCCGCTTCTCGCCCACTGGCCTTTATGGCCCTTGCCGCTGGTTTTTCCCAATCCCGAACCGATGCCCCTGCCGAGACGTTTTTTCGCCGTTCTCGCGCCGGTCGCCGGTTGAAGTGTATCTATTCTCATAGTCCGTTACTCCTTAAACATTTTCCACTTTCAAAAGGTGCGAAACCTTTTTGATCATTCCCTGAATGCAAGCGTTGTCGTTGTGGATTTTGAAGGAACGAATCTTTTTCAAACCCAAAGCCGCTACCACGCTCTTCTGATACGGGGTGGAGCCTATGGTGCTCTTGACGAGCGTAACTTTTATCTGCTTGTTTTCCGCCATAATAAAAGCCGACCTCCTTAACCTTTAATCTCTTCCGCCGTCTTGCCGCGGAGCGCAGCGATCTCTTCGACGGTGCGCAGTTCTCTAAGACCTTCGATCGCGGCTTTCACGCAGTTGATGGGGTTGTTCGTGCCGTAGGACTTCGTTCTGATGTCCTTGATGCCGACCGCTTCCATGACCGCGCGGACGGGACCGCCGGCGATGACGCCGGTACCTTCTTCGGCGGACAGCATCAGAACGTTGCCTCTGCCGAATTTGCCCATCACTTCGTGGGGAATGCTCGTGCCGACGAGGGCGCACTTCGTCATATCCTTTTTCGCCCTCTGCGTGGCTTTTTCGATCGCCTCGGGCACTTCGTTCGCCTTGCCCATCGCGCAGCCGACTTTGCCGTTGCCGTCGCCCACGACGACGAGCGCCGCAAACCGCATGTTGCGGCCGCCCTTGACGACCTTGGTAACGCGGTTTACGCAAATGAGTTTTTTGATCATTCCGTCATCGGCTTCGGATCTGCGTGCGGGTCTGTTATTATCTCTTGCCATAACTTAATTTCCTCTCTTTATGAAATATTTTCGGTTAGAATTTCAAACCGCCCTCTCTCGCGCCGTCCGCAAGGCTCTGCACGCGGCCGGTATACAGATAGCCGCCCCTGTCGAACACGACGGTCTCAACGCCTTTCGCCATCGCCTTTTTGGCGATGAGTTCGCCGACCATCTTCGCCTGTTCGTTCTTGGTCTTGCCCGCGAGGGAACCTTTCAGTTCCTTATCGAGGGTGGACGCCGCCGCCAGCGTGTTGCCGACGGTGTCGTCGATCACCTGCACATAGATGTGGTTAAGGCTTCTGTAAACGCACAGTCTCGGCGACTGCGCCGTGCCCGAAACCTTGCCTCTGACTCTCTTATGTCTCTTTTTTCTGTCCTGATTTTTATTGATTTTCGTAATCATGATGACTCCTAATTAAACTTTCTCGCGCCGCAGAAGCGGCACAGTAAGCAGAGGCGCGAAGACCTCCACCTGAAAAGCGCCTTAAATAGTCCGCCCGTTATTATTTGCCCGCGGTCTTGCCTTCCTTGCGTTCGATCACTTCGTCGCTGTAACGGATGCCGTAGCCGTGGTAGGGTTCCGGCTTGCGGATGCCCCGCACGTTCGCCGCGTACTGACCGACTTTGTTCTTGTCGATCCCCGACACGGTGATTTCCGTTGCCGAAGGACATTCGAGGTGGATTCCCTCTTCTTCAAAGATCTCCACGGGGTGGGAATACCCCACGTTGAGCACCACTTTGTTGCCCTGTTTCGCCACTTTGTAACCTACGCCGTTGATCACGAGGGTCTTTTTGAACCCTTCGGTAACGCCCACGACCATGTTGTGCAGAAGCGCCCTGTACAGACCGTGTTTCGCGCGGGTCTCGTTTTCGTCGTCCGCACGGGTGAGGTGCGCGACGGCGCCTTCCACCGTAATCTTGATCTTCGGGTCGTATTCCTGCGTAAGGGTCCCTTTCGGGCCTTTAACGGTAAATTCTTTTTCCTTGACGTCGATACTGACGCCCGCCGGCAAAGCCACCGGCATTCTGCCTATTCTGGACATCTGCCACCTCCTACCAAACGTATGCGAGCACTTCGCCGCCCTGATGCGCTTTGCGCGCTTCCTTGTCGGTCATGACGCCCTTGGAAGTGGAAAGGATGGCGATGCCGAGGCCGCCGAGCACCTGCGGGATCTCTTCGCAGCCGACGTAGATCCTGAGCCCGGGTTTGCTGACCCTTTTCAGCCCGCTGATGACCTTCGCTTTGTTCGCGCCGTATTTGAGCGTGATGACGATTTTACCCTGCACGTTGCCTTCTTCGAAAGCGACGTCGCTCACATACCCTTCTTTCAAAAGGATGTTGGCGATCGCCTTTTTCATGTTGGACGCGGGGATCTCCACCGTTTCGTGCTTGGCGAGGAGGGCGTTCCTGATTCTCGTGAGCATATCTGCTATAACGTCTGTCATTGCTCCTTCCTCCTTACCAGCTCGCTTTCTTCACGCCGGGGATCTGCCCCTTGTACGCGAGATTTCTGAAACAGATACGGCAGATCCCGTATTTACGGATGACGGCGTGCGGGCGTCCGCAGATGCTGCATCTCGTATACGCTCTCGTCGAGAACTTGGCGGGTCTCTGCTGTTTATTTATCATCGATTTTTTAGCCATTAGTGTCGTTCTCCTTTCACCTTACTTTGCGCTGAACGGCATGCCGAGCGCCTTCAACAGTTCCCTTGCCTCTTCGTCGGTTTTCGCCGTGGTGGTGAAACACACGTCGAACCCCCTGATCTTTTCGACCTGATCGTAAGAAATTTCAGGGAAAATGAGCTGTTCCTTCACGCCCATCGCATAGTTGCCGCGGCCGTCGAAAGACTTCGTGGAAACGCCGCGGAAGTCCCTTACGCGCGGGAGAGCGATGGAAACGAGTTTATCGAAAAACTCGTACATCCTGTTGCCGCGGAGCGTTACCTTCGCGCCGACGGTCATGCCCTCTCTCACCTTGAAGTTCGCAACCGACTTTCTCGCCGCGATGGTGAGGGGTTTCTGACCGGAAATGGTTTTGAGTTCCTCCACCGCAAGCTGAATGCTCTTGGCGTTATCCTTCACGTCGCCGAGGCCGGTGTTGAGCGTGATTTTTACCAGTTTGGGGACTTCGTTGATGTTTTTATAGTTGAACTTCTTGACAAGGTACGGCACGACTTCGTTGACGTAACGCGCCCTTACCCTGTTGAGTTCTGCCGGCTTTTTCTCGGTTGCAGTTTCCTTAGCAACCTGAGTTTTCTTTGCTGCTGCCATGTTGTTACCTCCGATTATTCAGCCTTGTCGGCGTCCTCGGCTTTCTTCGCCGTCGTCTTTTTCGCCGCAGTGCTCTTCTTGGCGCCGGAAGCCGTCTTTTCCGCGGCGCTCTTTTTCGCGCCCGACGACGTTTTCTTCGCGCCGGAAGCGGACTTCGTTTTCTTTTCTTCGGTCTTTTCCGCCGCCTTCGCCGCGGACTTCTTCGCCGCTTTCTTGACTTCCTTCACTTCCTTCGCCGCGTCGAGGGCGCCGCCGCACTTCTTGCAGACGCGGATCTTTTTATCCCCTTCCACGGCGTACGCCACCCGCGTGGTCTTGCCGCACTTGGGGCATACGACCATCGCGTTGCTCGCCTGAATCGCGCCGTTCTGCTCTTCGATCTTGCTCACGTCCTGCGCTTTTCTCGCCTTCTTGTGCTTCTTCTGCACGTTGACGCCTTCCACGACGATCCTGTTTTCCTTGGGCAGCGCGACGAGCACTTTGCCCGTCTTGCCCGCGTCTTTACCGGTAATTACCTTTACGGTATCGTTTTTCTTAATTCTCATCGCATGACTCCTTACAATACTTCCGGCGCAAGCGAAATGATACGCATATAGTCCTTATCGCGCAGTTCGCGCGCGATGGGTCCGAAGATACGCGTTCCTCTCGGCTGTTTCTGGTTGTCGATGATGACCGCCGCGTTTTCGTCGAAACGGATGTACGTGCCGTCGGGTCTTCTGACCCCGTTCACCGTACGGACGATGACCGCCTTCACGACCTCGCCCTTTTTCACCGCGCCGCCCGGCGTTGCCGATTTGACGCTGGCTACGATCACGTCGCCGATATTCGCCGTCCTTCTGAAACTGCCGCCGAGCACCCTGATGCACATGATCTCTTTCGCGCCGGAATTATCGGCGACTTTCAATCTGGATTGTGGTTGTATCATTGCTATGCCCTCCCGTTACTTCGCCTTTTCGACGATCTCCGCAACTCTCCAATTCTTATCCTTGGAAAGTTTTCTCGTTTCCACGATGCGGACCTTGTCGCCGACGCCGCACTCGTTCTTCTCGTCGTGGGCTTTGAATTTATGGGTGCTTTTGATGGTCTTTTTATAAATCGGGTGTTTGGCTCTTTCTTCGATCGCCACGACCACCGTTTTATCCATTTTGTCGGACACTACCACGCCGACCCTTTCTTTTCTCAAATTTCTTTCCATACCTGTTACTCCCCGTTACGCCTTCGCTTTCAGTTCTCTTTCGCGGATTACGGTCTTGACCTTCGCAATGTCCCTCTTGCAGTTTCGCAAAGAAACGGGATTTTCGAGCTGCCCCGTAGCATGGCGGAAACGAAGGTTGAACAGTTCGTTCTTCAGTTCCGCGAGCTTGGTTTTGAGCTCGTCGTCGGTAAGTTCTCTAATATCTGTCGTTTTCATCAGCCTTCACCGCCTTCCTGTTTATTCTGCGCTTCGAGGTCCGCGCGCGTTACAAACTTCGTTTTGATGGGAAGTTTGTGCCCCGCAAGCCGCATCGCTTCCTTGGCGACTTCTTCCGAAACGCCGTTCATTTCGAACAGCACTCTGCCCGGCTTGACCACGGCGACCCAGTATTCCACCGCGCCTTTACCGCTGCCCATTCGGGAGTCCTGCGGTTTTTTCGTGATCGGCTTGTGCGGGAAAATATCGATCCACACCTTGCCGCCTCTCTTTATAAATCTCGTCATCGCGACACGCGCCGCCTCGATCTGGTTGGATTTGATCCACGCCGGTTCGAGGGCGACAAGGCCGTAATCGCCGTAAGCGATCTTGTTGCCTTTGGTGCACTTGCCGGTCATCCTGCCGCGGTGAACCCTTCTCCTTTTAACTCTCTTTGGCATTAACATGGTTTATGCTTCGCCTCCTTCAACGCTTTTCTTGGCGGGGCTGCCGATGACTTCACCCTTATACACCCAGCATTTGACGCCGATCACGCCGAACGTGGTGTGCGCTTCGGCAAAACCGTATTCGATGTCCGCGCGCAGCGTCTGCAGGGGGATGGACCCCTCGTGGTATTGTTCCGTTCTTGCGATCTCCGCGCCGTCGAGACGGCCGCTGACCATCACTTTCACGCCCTTGACGCCGCTCCTGACGGAACGGCCGATCGCCTGTTTCATCGCCCTTCTGAAAGAAACGCGCTTTTCAAGCTGACCGGCGATGGATTCCGCAACGAGCTGCGCGTCCGCGTCGGGCTTCTTGATTTCCGAAATGTTGACGGAGATCTGCTTGCAGGAGGTGATCTTCGCAAGGTGTTTCTTCATCACCTCGATTTCCGCGCCGGCTTTGCCGATGAGCACGCCCGGGCGCGCCGTATGAACGGTGATGACGATCCTCTGCGCCGCGCGTTCGATGGTGATCTTGGAAATCGCCGCCTGATAATATTGTTTTTTAAGATACGTTCTGATGGAATAATCTTCCTTGAGGTTGGCGGCGAAATCTTTTTTACCGGCAAACCACTGGGTATCCCAGTCCTTGATGATGCCCACTCTCAAACCGTGCGGATTAACTTTCTGTCCCATACAACTGTCCTCCTCTTACGCTCTGGCATCCAGCACCACGGTGATGTGGCTGGTGCGCTTTAAAATCCTGAACGCTCTGCCCTGCGCTCTCGGCATCATTCTCTTGAGCGTGGGGCCCTGATCGGCGTAGCACGCCGCCACGTACAGGTTGTCCCTGCTCATGCCGAGGTTGTGCTCCGCGTTCGCCGCGGCGCTCATCAGCACCTTGCGGACGGGATCGGAAGAGGATTTCTGAAGGTTTTCGAGCAGCGCGACCGCCACGGCGTAATCCTTCCCGCGGATCAGATCGAGCACTCTTCTCACTTTGTAGGGCGAGATGCGCACATGGCGGGCAATCGCCTTGGGTCTTTTATCCTTTTTCTCTGCGATGCGGAGAGTTTTTTCTTTCATATTTTTAGCCATATCGGGTTAAACCTCCTATTTGCCGCCCGTGGACTTTTCGCCCGCGTGCCCCCTGAACGTGCGCGTCGGCGCGAATTCGCCCAGTTTGCAGCCGACCATATCTTCCGTAATGTACACGGGAACGTGTTTCCTTCCGTCGTGAACGGCGATGGTATGACCGACCATCTGGGGGAATATCGTGGACGCCCTCGACCAAGTTTTAAGCACTTTCTTTTCGTTTTTAGCGTTTAATTCCTCTACCCTTTTAAGAAGTCTTTCTTCCACGTAAGGGCCTTTTTTAACACTTCTGCTCATTCCCTGCGATCTCCTTAATTGATTCTCTTGATAATCATCTTATCGGACGATTTCTTGTGCTTTCTCGTCTTATAACCGAGCGCCGGTTTACCCCACGGCGTTACCGGCCCCGGACGGCCGACGGGCGATTTGCCTTCGCCGCCGCCGTGCGGGTGATCGCACGGGTTCATGACCGAACCGCGGACGGTGGGGCGGATCCCCATGTGGCGGGTCTTGCCCGCTTTGCCGATGCGGATGATCTCGTGTTCCAGATTGCCGACCTGACCGACGGTCGCCTTGCAGGTTACGAGTACGTATCTCATTTCGCCGCTGGGCATTTTAAGGGTAGCGAATTTGCCTTCCTTCGCCATCAGCTGCGCGCTCATGCCGGCGGCGCGGGCGATCTGCCCGCCCTTGCCGGGCTGCAATTCGATGTTGTGCACGACGGTACCTACGGGGATGTTTTCCAAAGGCAGGCAGTTGCCCGCTTTGATGTCCGCGTCCGGCCCGCTGACGACGATGTCCCCCACGTTCAAGCCGACGGGCGCGAGGATATAGGTCTTGGCGCCGTCCGCATAGAAAAGCAGTGCGATGTTCGCGCTTCTGTTCGGATCGTATTCGATGGTCTTCACCGTCGCGGGAATGCCGTCTTTCTGACGCTTGAAGTCGATGATGCGGTATTTCCTCCTGTTGCCGCCGCCGATGTGGCGCACGGTGATCCTGCCCTGCGCGTTTCTGCCGCCGCTCTTTCTCTGATCTTCCAAAAGACCTTTATGCGGCTTTTTCGCGGTGATCTCGTCGTACGCGCTCACCGTCATGAAACGGCGGGCGGACGAAGTCGGTTTATATCTCTTGATAGCCATTTTGCTTTTCCTCCGTTAATTCCTTACGACAGCGAATCGAAGAATTCGATGGACTTGCTGTCCTTTTTAAGCTGTACGACGGCTTTTTTGTAAGCGGGGGTATACCCTTGGTTCTTGCCCATTCTCTTGAGTTTGCCGCGCACGTTCACGGTGTTGACCTTCTCGACCTGTACGCCGAAAACCTCTTCGACAGCCAATTTGATTTCCGTTTTGTTGGCGTTTTTCGCCACCACGAAAGTATATTTCTTATCCTGAATCCCGCTGTAACTCTTTTCCGTCAGAACGGGTTTGATGATGATGTCGTGCGCTAACATTATTCTCCGTAGACCTCCTGCATTTTCTCAGCCGCTTTTTTGGAAATAACGAGTTTCGCGTTCTTCACCACGTCGTAGGTGTTGATCAGTTCCACCGGAACGGTGCTCACCTTCTGCAGGTTGGAAACGGCCCTTAAAACCGCCTCGTCGTTATTGTCCATCACGAACAGCACGCTCTTTTCGAGTTTGAACGCTTTGAGGAACTTGACCATTTCCTTGGTTTTGGGGGCGGAAACTTTCAGTTCGTCCACAAACACCACTTCGTCGTCCCTGATCTTCTGCGAAAGCGCGGAAAAGAGGGCGATCCTCTTTGCGGTTATGTTCATCTTTTTGGAAAAATCCCTCGACTTGGGCGCGAACACCACGCCGCCCTTCGTCCACTGCGGGCTCCGCGTGGAGCCTTGGCGGGCCCTGCCCGTCCCTTTCTGCCGCCACGGTTTCGCGCCGCCTCCGCGCACTTCCGCGCGGGTAAGCGTGCTCTTGGTACCCTGTCTTTCGTTGGCAAGCCTCGTAACCACCGCCTGATGGATGAGGGCTTCGTTGTATTCCATATCGAAAAGCCCGTCGTTTAATTCGAGCGTGCCCACTTCCGCGGCTTCCATATTGTATAATTTCACGTTCGCCATTGTTGTTTCTCCTTAACCTTTAACGCTTTCCTTGATCGTTACGATGCTCTTGACGGGGCCGGGGATCGCGCCCTTGATGAGCAGCGCGTTTCTCGCGGTATCCACTTTTACGATTTCAAGGTTCTGAACGGTTACGTTTTCGTGGCCGTACTGACCGGGCATCTTCTTGCCCTTGAAAACGCGGCTCGGCGTGCTGTTCGCGCCCATGGAACCGACTTCCCTGTGCACGGGGCCGACGCCGTGGGTCTCTTTCAGGCGGTGGTTGTTCCAACGCTTGATAACGCCGGTGTAGCCGTGCCCTTTGGTAACGCCGGAAACATCCACTTTATCGCCCGCGGCGAACACGTCGCATTTCAATTCCTGCCCGACGGCGTAAGCGCTCACGTCGTCAAAACGGACTTCTTTGAGCACTTTCCGCGGCGTAACGCCCGCTTTCTTGAACTGACCGAGTTCGGGCTTGTTGAGGGCTTTTTCCGTGGTTTCGTCAAAACCGAGTTTCAAAGCCGTATAGCCGTCTCTTTCCAAAGTTTTCACCTGCACGATCGGGCAGGGACCCGCTTCCACTACCGTTACGGGGATCACCTTGCCGTCGGGCGCGAAAACCTGCGTCATTCCCAACTTCTTGCCAATGATTGCTTTATTCATAGATAAAGTTCACCTCCGAATTTATTCCTTTTGATATTGATTATAATTTGATCTTGATATCCACGCCCGCGGGCAGATGAATGCTGTCCAAAAGTTTGATGTTGGGCGAATAAATATCGATCAGGCGCTTGTGCGTTCTGATCTCGAACTGTTCGCGGCTGTCCTTATCCTTGTGCGGCGAACGCAGAATGGTAACCACTTCCTTTTCCGTGGGAAGGGGAATGGGCCCGCTGATCTTTGCGCCGCCCTTTTTCATCGTTTCCACGATCCGCGCCGTAGCCTGATCGACCATCTCGTGATCGTAAGAAACCAATTTGATCCTGATTTTCTGACTTGCCATGTTCTTTCTCCTTTTATCCTAACATTTCGTCAACTTTGCCGTGTGTGTCGAATCCGTAAACATAAAAAAATCATCCGCCGATACTTAAATAAAATTAAGTCGCTGCGAATGACGTGCGTTTACTAAACCCGAAGTTAGTCGCAGGGATCGAGCCCCTACATTTGTCAACGGAAATTATCTTTTCGCCCGCTGTTTAAAGCGAAATTAAGTAACTTTCCGCATCAACCCTATTACACAGCCTACTCATTATAGTAAATTTTGCAGGCAATGTCAACTGTTTTTACAAAAATTTCCGACGAAAAACGCAAGTTTTTTAAACGAATTTTTTCAGACGCAAGATATTGTGTTTCCGCGCGTTTTTATCCGCAAAATAGGGAAAAACGCGCGGAAGAAACATCTTTCACATAAACTGCATGACGAGATAGGCGAGCCCCGCGAGCGCCGCCGCGCCGGCGAGCACCGTCAGAAGCACTTTCCATACCGCCACGGGGGTCTTGCCCGTGACTTTGCCGTTGGTGCCGTTGACGAAGAAATTGTAATCCTTCTTCTTGAAGGAAAAATGCCCCGCGTACACCGGCAGCAGCACATACTTATACGTTACGTCCGCATGGGAAGTGCTGATGTTGATGTAATCGAGCACGTCGTAGGAATACTGCGAAAGGATC
Source organism: uncultured Clostridia bacterium (assembly GCA_944363555.1). Classification (GTDB taxonomy): domain Bacteria; phylum Bacillota; class Clostridia; order Christensenellales; family Borkfalkiaceae; genus UMGS775. The sequence continues at coordinate 2,762 of CALVUL010000039.1, read as the reverse complement.
AGCCGTTTGATCTCCGCGTCCATCGAACGCTTGGCTTCCCCCCAGCAGGTAACGATGTCCTTTTCGTAGTGATAGGACGTAAAGCCGAGCAGATATTTGCCGTCGTAACTTCTGGAATTGTTGCTGTCGAAAGGCCCCATTTTGCCGAGATCCCTTTGCGTAACCTTCGAACCGGCGGTAACGGTAACGTCGTCGAAACGGTGGTTGAAACTGCCGCTGATGTTGCGCCAGACGATGTAGGTTTCCGTGCGGCGGTTTTTACCCGACCCGACCGTACGGGTATGCCGCTTGCCGACCCGCCCGTAGTAGCGGGAAAACGTGGCGCTGTCGAAGGTGAAACAGGGTATGTACACGCCGCGCATGTTTTCCGCTTTGAGGTTCTTTTTGAAGGCGCGCGGCGCGAACACCTTTCCTTTCGCCCATTTTTTGCACGCCTCGTTGGAATCGTCCGCCGTCAGTTTGAAGGGAAGTACGGCGTTGGGCTTGAGCCCCGCGAGTTCATCCGCCTCCACCACCTGCGCCGTGCCGCAGAACGGGCAACAGGTTGCCGTTTCCGCCTTGGAAAGTACGACTTTCGCCCCGCAGTTTTCGCAGCGGAACACTTTCGTTTCCTCGTTCCAGCTGCCGGCGTTCCCCTCTTTTAAAGCGTTTTCGATGGCGAGTTCTTCCGCCTGTTCCCCCGTCCCGAACGCCCGTTTGGAACCGCAGTGTTCGCAATAGAGCATATTGCTTTGGGGATCGTATTTCATGTTCGATCCGCAGGCGTCGCACTTTTCGTAACCGGTTTCCACTTCCTCCGGTTCTTCGTAGACCTTGTTTTCCGTCTGATCTTCCATATATATTCACCTCGCACGCTGCCGTTTTTTTCATTATACACCAAAAAGGAAGTTTTGTAAATCGGTTGAAGAAAATTTACAAAAAACGGCAATCGCTTTACTTTTTGCCGAAAAACCGTTAAAATAAATAGGAACTTTGAAACAAAACACGGAGAATAAAAATGAGTTATTACGAAACGCAGGCGGAAAAATCCGACCATTTCTTCTTTGAAAAACGCACGGTGGACGCGCTGGAAGCACATTTCCATTCCCGCGTGGAAATCATCATTGCCGAACGCGGCGAACTGCCCGTAACCGTAAACGGGGAAAAACACGTGCTGCGCGGCGGCGAAGCGTTTTTCTGCGACGGGTTTTCCGTGCACTCCTACGGCAAAGCGACAAGCGATTTCACCGCTTACGCCATCTTATGCGACAAATCGTTCTTCGCCGAACCTGCGGCGCGCCTTGAAGGAAAGACCTTCCCCGTATTCTTCGGCTTTAAAAATTTTCCCCTGCTCGAAACGCTGTACGAAAATTACCTCGCTTCCGAGGACAAGGCGCTCACGCTCTTCGGCGCGTGCAGCCTGCTCGCCGCGGAATTCCTCAAAACCGCAAAGCCCGTTGCCCGCAGAACGGAACGCGGCGAAACGCTGGTTTGCGGAATCCTCGAATACATCGACGGGCATCTCGAAGAAAAGATCTCCCTTCCCGTACTGGCGGAGGAGTTCGGCTATTCCAAGGAATATATTTCCCGCACGTTTTCAAAATACGTGGGCGCCATGCCGCGGTACATCAACCGCCTGCGCGTGCAGAAGGCGCGGCGGATGCTCGCCGAGGGAGGGCGCACCGTGATCGAAACGGCGTTTTTGTGCGGCTTTGAAAGCCCGAACACCTTTTACCGCGCTTATAAAGACGCCTTCGGCACGCCCCCGAAAACGGCGTGCCCCGACCGCTGAATCCGAAAAGGCGGAAAGCCTTTCCGGCGCGGACTACGCGGACATTGCCGTTTAAACGGCTTATATCAAAAAAACAAAAAAACGCCGGAAGGCGTTTTTTTAGTCTGTTATGTTTTCGCTTAAAAACAACGGCGAATCGAAAAATTCTGCGATTTCGATACCGAGCCCTTGACACAGGTCGTATAATATTTTCGTACTGACCGACTTGTTTCGCAAATACTTAATATCGCCGATCGTCGTTTGCGATACGCCCGACGCCATCGATAAACCGTAAGATTTCATATCCTTTTCTTTCAATAATTCCTGCAACCGCACCGATACCGCTTGAATAAACGTCATACTTTCCGCCTCGCTCTTTCGGCATAAATATAAACCTTTATTTTAAAATTATACGGAAGTTTTTATTTCGTTACCTTTTCAAAATCGCTTGCGGGGTGCTTGCAGATCGGGCATATAAAATCGGCGGGAAGGGTTTCCCCCTCGTATTCGTAGCCGCACACCGTGCACCGCCAGACGGTTTTCCCGCCCGTCGCCTGCGGCTTGGGTTTTACGTTCTTCTGATAAAAATCGTAGGTGCACGTAGGCTTGTCGCTCAAAGAAACGGCGTCGGCAACTTCCGCGCGGAACAGCGTGTGCGTGGAAAACTCCATCGCGCCCTTCACTTCGCAGACGAAAAAGGCGTTGGCGTAGCGGTTATTGAGCGCGTAAATGCCGTTCGGCATTTTGAAACAACTTTCAAACCCCGCGAATTTATCCGCGTCCCTGCCCGATTGAAAGCCGAAACGCTTGATCACGTCGAACGTAACGTCCTCGCTCAATACCGACAAATTGAACTTCCGCGTGTCTGCGATGACGCCGTGCGAATAATTCGCCTTGTTTACCGCGACGACGACCTCGAAGGGATCGGAGGTGATCTGCATAAAGGTATTGTTCACCATGCCGTTGTCCTTTTTGCCGTCGTTCGTCGTCAGCACGTACAAGCCGTACCCGA
>CALVUL010000038.1 GCA_944363555.1 uncultured Clostridia bacterium | reverse complement strand
ATCGCGTATGATTTCGTTGCGGGCAGTCCGCCGCCCGTTACGTTGTTCGGCATAAGATTTTCGCCGCTGCTGTAACGGATCCCGACGGTATATTCGGGCGAGTAAGAGATACAGTAAGCGTCCGTATTGCCGTTTTTTCCGCCGACGGTTCCTGTTTTTGCCGCGATCTCCATATCGAGCGCGCTTAATTTTTTCGCCGTTCCGTTTTTGCACACGCCTTTGAGCATATAGTTCATCATACACGCGCCTTCTTCCGACATTACTTGTTTTTTATCGGGATTATACTGATATTTCAGCGTTCCTTGCGTTTCAATTTTTCGAATAAAGACGGGCTTTTGCATCGTTCCGTAACCGGAAAACGCCGTATAGGCGGCGCAGATGTCTTTCAAGGTGAAACCGTATGCGCTCGCGCCGAGTGCGAGCGAAAGATTTTCGTCCTGCGGTTGGGTTTCGATGCCGAGGCGGGTCAGAAATTCGCGCGCCGCTTTCGCGCCGATCGCGTTCAGCAGTTTTACGGCGCATACGTTGGAACTCCTTTCAAGGCTTTCTTTTACACTGATGTAGCCGTCGTACCGATCGCCGTAATTGGACGGGCAATACCCGCCGAAATCGGTCTTTTCGTCGAGCAAAAGCGTGCATTCCGAAACGTAACGGTTTTCGATGGCGGGGGCGTATACCGCAAGCGGCTTCAAAACCGATCCCGCCTGCCTTTTTTCGTCGTTGTTTTCCGAATAATACGCGCGAACGCCTCCTGTTTTATGATCGAGAATGATCCCCGTGAATTTTCCGTATTCGTTTTGCGCGTTCTCGCAAAGCAACGCCTGCGCGTTCGGATCGTAAAAGGTGTAAACTTTGCATTTTTTTACGGAATACGGCGTAATGGAAAGCAGATTTTCCAATTCTTCCCGTGCTTTTTCCAGATAAAAAGCGCACTCGCCTTTTTGCGGTTCGGCAAGCGCGAGCCGTTCTTTTACCGCGGCGGCGTATTCTTCGGCGCCGATCAGTTTCTGTTCGAGCATCAGTTTCAAAACCACGTTGCGGCGGGATATGCATTTTTCCGCGTTTTCCGCCGGGGAATATGCGGAAGGCGCTTTTACGATTCCGGCAAGTGCGGCAGCCTCGCTCAGCGACAGCCGATCCACGTTTTTATCGAAATAATTTTGCGCCGCCGCCGTGATCCCGTAGGAATTTTTCCCGAAATAAATGGTATTCAGGTACATTTCAAGGATCTCGTCCTTGGTGAATTCCCGTTCCAACTGTTTTGTCAGTTTCCATTCGATGAGTTTTCTTTTGATGGTTTTCTCGTTGCTGAGGTGGGTGTTTTTGATCAGTTGCTGGCTGATGGTGGAAGCCCCTTCCTTAAAGGAAAAGGTTTTCAGATTGTTGAACGCGGCGCGGGCGAGCGCTTTGCCGTCGATCCCTTTATGGGAATAAAAACGCTTGTCTTCCACGGCGATAAAAGCGTCTTTTACGTATTTCGGGATGTTTTTTTCTTCCGATATGAGATTTTTGCCGGAATATACGGAAATTGCGTCGCCGTTTATATCGTAAAATTCCATCGCGTAATCGGTATCGATCAGTTTTTCTTTATTCAGAGAATACCCTGACGTTACGCACAAGGCGTAAATCAGCGCGCATAGCAGCAGCGCGCCTGCGACGGAAGTAAAAATCAGCAGGAATTTCAGTAATTTTTTCATAACATTAGTATTGTTTCGTTTCGAAAAAAAATACCTGCCGTTTCCGTTCCCGCGCAAGGCGGAGGCGATCGGCGGCCGCGCTTTGCAAAAAGCGGAATCCCGAGAGATTTCTCCTTTACAATTTCCCCTTGATAAATTGACAAAATTCCGCATTTAATGTATGATATATACATTAAAACAAAACGGAAAAACCATGGAGAACAAAACGTATCACATCGTTACCTACGGCTGCCAGATGAACGTTCACGAATCGGAAAAACTGGCGGGCATCATGCGGGAACTCGGCTATGAAAGCGCAGAGAGGGAGGAAGATGCGGGGGTGATCGTATTCAACACCTGCTGCATCCGCGAAAACGCGGAAGATCGGGCGAAAGGCAATATCGGCGCGCTGAAAAAACTGAAACAAAAGAATAAGGACCTTATCATCGCCGTCGGCGGCTGCATGACGCAGCAGGCGGGCGCGGCGGAACGCCTGAAAAGGACGTTTCCCTTCGTCGATATCGTATTCGGTACGCACAATCTGGATAATTTCAGGGAACTTTTTATAAGAAAATTACAAACGAAAAAGAGCGTGATCGCCGTCGAGGAACGCGAAGGCGCGATCGCGGAAGGCACGCCGAAATTCCGCACGAGTTATCCGAACGCATGGGTAAACATCATGTACGGCTGCAATAATTTCCGCACATACTGCATCGTTCCTTACGTGCGCGGGCGGGAAAGAAGCCGTCGTGCGGAGGATATCGTGAAAGAGTGCGAGGAACTCGTCGCGCAAGGGTATAAAGAGATCACTCTGCTCGGTCAGAACGTGAACTCTTACGGGGGCGATATTACTTTTGCGGAACTGCTCAGAAAAATCGCCGCGATCGAAGGAAAATTCCGCCTGCGCTTTATGACCAATCATCCGAAGGATTTTTCCGAGGAAGTGGCGTATGCCGTACGCGATTGCGATAAGATATGCCGTTGTATTCACCTGCCGGTGCAATCGGGCTCGGATAGGATCTTAAAACTGATGAACCGCCGCTATACGCGCGCGGCGTATCTCGAAAAACTGGAATTTTTAAGAAAAATCGTGCCGGATTGCGCGGTAACTTCCGATATTATGGTCGGTTTTCCTTCCGAGACGGAAGAAGATTTTCTCGATACGTGCGAACTCGTCGAAGCGGCGCGCTTTCACGGCGCGTTCACTTTCGTATATTCGCCGAGACGGGGAACGAAAGCCGCGGCGATGCCCGATCGGGTGCCGGAAGAGGTGGCGAAGGAACGTATCATGCGGCTCATCGAACTGCAAAACGGCATAAGCCGCAAAATCGCGGAAAACTATGTCGGAAAAACGGCGGAAGTGCTTTGCGACGGATACGACGCGGATAAAAAGATGCATTTCGGGCGGGATGAATTCGGTAAGACGATTTCCTTCGCGGGAGACTGCGCGGCGGGCGAATTCGTCGCCGTGAAGATCGAAAATGCCGGCGGCGTTTCCCTGACGGGAAAAGCGGAAAAGAGAGGTGGTTGAAATGGCGCTTTCGCCGATGATGAAACATTATCTGGAAATTAAGGAAAAGTATAAGGATTGTATCGTATTTTACCGCCTCGGCGATTTTTACGAAATGTTTTTCGACGACGCGCTGAAAGCTTCCGCCGCGCTCGATCTTACGCTCACCGGCCGCGACTGCGGGCTTGAGGAGCGCGCGCCGATGTGCGGCGTGCCCTTTCATGCCGCGGACGTATATATTTCCAAACTCGTGGAACAGGGATTCAAAGTGGCGATCTGCGAACAACTTACCGAGCCGAACGGCAGAAACCTTGTCGAGAGGGACGTCATCAAGGTCGTTACCGCAGGCACGCTGACGGAAGACGCGCTGATCGACGATAAGAGCAATAATTTTCTCGCCTGCGTTTTTGCGGACAAAGAGGAGACAGCCGTTTCATGGGTGGATATTACCACGGGGGAATTTTTCGTAAAAGAAGTTTCAGACGACGCGAAACTCGCCGACGAACTGCTCAGAATTTCCCCTGCGGAAATCATCTGCAACGCTTTTGCCGAAAAAAAATTCGGCGAATCGGGGATGGTAAAGCATAAGATCCTGCCGCGTTTTACGGTGTATGCGGAAGGGCAGTTTCACTATGAAATCGCCAAAGAAACGCTGAAAAAACAGTTCAACGTCAAAAATTTGGCGGCATTTTCCTTGGAAGGCGTTCGTTCGGCGGTGAGCGCGGCGGGTGCGTTGGTTGCGTATCTGAGGGAAACGCAGATGCATTCGCTGAAAAACATCACCCAGATCCGGCTGGAAAAAAGCGGCGAATTTATGGAAATCGACGTTACGGCGCTGAGGAACCTCGAAATCATCAGAACGATGCGCGACGGAAAAAAATACGGTTCTCTCCTGTGGGTACTCGATAAAACGAAAACGAGCATGGGGGCGCGCACGCTGCAGAACTGGCTGCTTTCGCCCCTGCAAAACGCGGCGGCGATCGATTACCGGCTCGACGGCGTTTCGGAACTCGTCGCCAACAACATGGCGCGGGAAGGCGTCATGGAAGTGCTTGCGAGCGTCAGGGATGTGGGGCGTATCTCGGGAAAGATCTCCAACGGCAATCTTTTGCCGAAAGATTGTCTTTTGCTGGCGGAATCGCTGAGCGTTATTCCCAACATCAAATTTTTGCTTTCAGGCATCGACTGTGCGATTTTGCGGGATATAAGCGATAATCTCGGCGATTTTACCGAATTGACGAAACTGCTTTTTTCCGCTTTTACGGAAAAACAGCCGGCGAACATCAAGGACGGCGGGTTTATCAAGGACGGCTACAGCGCGGAACTCGACGAACTGCGCCGCTTTGCCGAAAACGGGCGCAATATGATTTTGGAAATGGAAGCGCGCGAAAAACAGAGGACCGGCATCAAGACGCTGCGCATCCATTACAACCGCGTTTTCGGATATTATATCGAAGTAACCAATTCCTTTAAAGAGCAGGTTCCTTACGATTATCAGCGCAAACAGACCCTTGCGAACTGCGAACGCTACGTTACGGAAGAGTTGAAAACGCTGGAAGAAAAACTGCTTACGGCGGCGGAGCGCGCCCTGAAAGTGGAACAGCAGTTGTATGCGGCGCTTAAGGAAACGCTTTCCGGTTATATCGGCGAATTGAAGAAAGCGGCGGAAACCCTTGCCGTTTTAGACGTTTTGACGGCGCTCGCCCAGACGGCGAAAAAGAACAATTACGTCCGCCCCGAA
>CALVUL010000037.1 GCA_944363555.1 uncultured Clostridia bacterium | reverse complement strand
CGATAAATAAAGCCATTCGATCCACTCCGTTTTACGTTTGATAATCCCATTATAAACAATATCTTTGCCGCTGTCAATTTTTTTATGAAAATCGTATGAAAATCGATAATTTTCCCGTTTTTTCCTCTGCCGCCCGCGCAAAAACGCCCCGTAAAAACAACGCTCCGCCCGCGGGATTTCCCGCGGGCGGAGCGTTCACGAAAAAACGTCATTCCGCTTTCGGCTTTTTGAAAAAGTATTCCTTGCGCTTCCCGCAAAGCGCCGCCAGAACGACGCCGTACGCCGCCATCGCGTAGCCGACGATCCCGCAAGCGCCCATGGCGACGAGCACGCCGCCGGGGCGGCGCGCCGCCGCAAACTTCGTCAGTTCCAAAACGACGTTCCACGTACCGCATAGCGCGAAATACGCGCCGAAGATCAGCAGCGCGAGCATGAAAAGGAACTTGAAATTGATCTGCCGCCGCACGGGAACTTCCCTCACGATCTTCACTTCCACGACCTTTTCGCCGTTTTCGTTGACGCCGTCTTTGAGAAGATAATCGCAGTTGACCTGCAGGATCTCCGAAAGGCGGATCAGGTTATCCGTTTCCGGATACGCGAGATCCGATTCCCAGCGGGATACCGCCTGCCTGCTCACGTTCAGAAGGTCCGCGAGTTGTTCCTGCGTTAAATTCTGCGTTTTTCTTGCCTTTGCGATCTTATCGCCGATTTTCATAAAAGGCACCTCCTTGTCTTTAATACCGCCAGTATAGCATTCTTGCGCGGTTTTTTCAAATCCGCACGCTTTCTTTTTGCCGCTTTCCGGTTGCTTTTTCCCTTTTTCGACGCGAAAACAAATAAAAAAGGAACCTTTCGGTCCCTTTTCTATATTAAACGCCGCTGGGTTGGGGGGAATTGCAACGGCAGTTTAACCGAATGAAATTAAATCGAATAGATGTGCTGGCGAATGGTCACCGTGTCGGTAACGGTCTCCGTGCCGCGGGGATTTCTGCCGTATTTGACGGTAAACTGTTCCCCGATGCTTAAACGCGCCTGCATCGTTTCGAAGAACGAACTGAATTCCGAAATCGAATTCATTTCGCATTTATAGGTTTTTCCGTTATAAACGTAAGAAACTTCAAAGATATAATCGCCCTTTCTGATACCCGCCGCGTGTACGGTATCGGTTTCGTTGCCGCTCAGGTTTGCGACCTGCAAAACGTATCCGCCCAGCGCGGACTGCAGCGTTACGCCCAGCATCCACCTGCCTTCGACGTAGCCGTACGCTTCGTCCGTAACGGTGGAGATCAGCGAATCCGCCACTTTTTCCACGCCGCTTTCGCCGTTCACGGGGATGAAGAAACCCAGCCCCTGTACGGGTTCGCCGTCGGAATCGAGATTGAGCCCCGAATTGAGCACACCGACGAACTGCCCCGCGAAGTTATACACGCCGCCGCCGGAATTGCCGTGGTTTGCAGCGGCGTCCGTCTGCATCAGTTTCATCGTGCCGATTTCTTCGACGGAGACCTCTACGAAAGCCCTGCTCACGCTGCCCGCCGAATAAGACCCCGGATGCGTGCCGACGGGGTTGCCGAGCAGAAAGATCTCGTCCCCGATCTGCAGATCGTCGCCGCAGATCTGCGCTTTTGTAACGGTATCGGCGGAAATGCCTTCATGCCCGACGATCTCGATGCGGAGCACCGCCAGATCGCTCTTCTTGTCGCCGCCCATCAAGGTGGCGGCAAAGCCGTATTCGTAATAATCGTATTCGTCCGCGGCGGCGTCGACGACCTTCGGGATATACACCGCGATGTTGTTGCTGCCCTCGATCACGTGATGGCAGGTAACCACATATACGAAATCGGCGGTATCCACTGTCTTATCTTTATACTTCACGTCTATATCCACGATGGTGCCGCTGCCGATCTGCGTGCCGCCGGAAACGCCCGCATGGATGGTTACCGTGGAGGTATACACCTTATCGACCGCAGCCGCGGGCTCAAGTTCGCCGCCGCCCGCCGCCACATTGAGATCGACGCTTTCCACCGCGTATCTCTTCCCGTAACTTTCGGGAACGATCACGTTTTCGTCGTCGAAAGAGGCGCTGTATTTTTGGGTACTGTCCCTGCCGAATGTTCCCGCCCTGCAGGCGGAGAGCGAAAAAGTGAGCAATAACGCCGTCAGCAATGCCAAGATATTCAAGCCGCGTTTCACCGGATTCCTCCTCCTTACCGCTCTTTTGATTCGATTATAATCGCCGAGCATTGAAAAAAACTTTAATTTTTCCCTATGACAATAATTTTTTCCTTTTTTTTCGGAAAAAAACGTTTCCGCGAAAAAATTCACGAAAAGCCGCTTGAAAAAAGCGGCTTTTACCCGCCCTGCGGAAAAGGGCGGGTAAAAGCCGTTCTCCGTAAGGCTATCTTAAAAGCAATAACGTGATCCCTTTTCCCTTAAAAAAAGGCGTATATCGCTGATACAAGTATCGTTTGCAATTTACGCCGGTTTATGCAAAAAACGCTATTCTTCTTCCTCTTCGGGCAGATCGACGTTATGGTAAACGTCCTGCACGTCGTCGAGATCTTCAAGCGCGTCCACGAGTTTTTGGAATTTTTCCGCCGCCTCGCCCGTAAAGGAGATCTTGCTTTGCGGGATCATTTCCAGCGACGCCTCGAAGAAGGAAAGCCCTTTGTCTTCCAAAAATTTACGCACCTGCGAAAAATTCTGCACGGAGGTGTATACGGTAAAGGCGTCGTCCTCGGAAAGCACGTCGTCCGCACCCGCCTCGATGGCGTATTCCATCACGGTATCCTCGTCGAGATCGGGCTTCCTTTCGACGACGATGACGCCCTTGTTGTCGAAAAGATAGGAAACGCAGCCGGTGTTGCCCAAAGACCCGCCGTGCTTGCGCATCACCGTGCGCACGTAGTCCACGGTGCGGTTCTTGTTGTCGGTGAGCGCCGTGATGATGAGCGCGCTGCCGTTGGGGCCGTAGCCCTCGTAGGTCAGCTCCTCGTAATTCGCCGCGGAAAGTTCCCCCGCCGCCTTTGCGATGCATTTTTTGATGTTGTCGTTGGGCATGTTCACCGCGCGCGCCTTGGCGATGGCGTCCGCAAGTTTGCTGTTGGTCGCGGGGTCTGCGCCGGCTTTCGCCGCCACCGCGAGTTCCCTGCCCACTTTCGTGAAAATTTTACCTCTCTGCGCGTCGATCTTCGCCTTTTTATTGGCGATGTTCGCCGCATGGGAATGTCCTGACATATCGATTTCTCCTTTTATCGTATTATTTCAGCGCGTACATCAAGATGCCCGCCGCCACCGCCACGTTCAGGCTTTCGCTGCCCGTTTCCATAGGGACGGAAACGATCTTTTCCGCCGCGGCGCGCACGGAGGCGGAAAGCCCGTTCGCCTCCCCGCCGAGCGCGATGCACACGCTGCGTTTTTCCGTTTCGAAAACGTTTTCCCCGCCCATATCCGCCGCATAGATCGGCAGGCGGATGTATCGGGCGAAATCCTCGCCCGTTTCGTAAAGCGTAACGCCGAACACGCCGCTCATGCTGGCGCGCACGGCCTTGGGGTTGAAAGGATCGGCACAGTCTTTTAAGTATATGTGCTTATACCCCGCCGCCGACGCCGTGCGGACGATCGTGCCGAGATTGCCGGGGTCCCGCACGCCGTCGAGGAGCAGGCAGCGCCCGCCGCACGCTTTCGGCGCGAGGGAGGGTTTTTGCACGACGGCGAGCACGCCTTCGGGATTTTTCTCTTCGGAAACGGCGGCGAATACGCGTTCGCTCACCGTTACGGTTTCTCCGCCGAAACGCCCCGTTTTTTCCAGCGCCGCAGCCGTGCCGAACAGAAAAAGAATTTCCCTGCCGCACGCTACGGCTTCCCGCACCGGTTTGACGCCTTCCAAAAGGAACGCGTTTTCTTCGTCGCGGTACTTTTTCAGCGCGAGTTTTTTCACCCGCTTGACCGTATCGTTGGAAACCGAGGTTATCTCCATGGCAATCCTTCCGCTTTACCCTAAAAAGAGCCTACGTACGTAAGCTCTTTTTTCCGTTTTATTTGTTGAGATTGGCTTTCGCCTTTTCGCAGACGGCGGTAAACGCAGCCGCGTCGTTGACGGCGATATCCGCCAGCATCTTTCTGTTGAGTTCCACGCCCGCGTTTTTCAGACCGAACATCAGTTTGGAATAGGACAGCCCGTTGAGCCGCGCCGCCGCGTTGATACGGGCGATCCACAGCCGGCGGAAATCCCGCTTTTTCAGTTTTCTGCCGATGTACGCGTATTTCTGCGATTTCATGACCGCCTGACGCGCCACTCTGTATCTCTTGGAACGGCCGCCGAAATATCCTTTGGCGAGCCTCAATATTTTTCTGCGTTTTTTAACTGCGTTTACGCCTCTCTTGATCCGCATAGTCCGTTATCCTCCATTCCTTATTTGTTGTAAATCAAGGTCTTGATCGTCTTTTCCTGCGTGTTGTCGACGTACGCACCCTGTCTTAAACCGTTCTTTCTCTTGCGCGCTTTTTTGGTCAAAATGTGATTTTTGCCCGAATGCTGCCTTTTCACCTTGCCGCTCGCCGTTACTCTGAACCGTTTCTTGGCGGCGCTTTTTGTCTTCATTTTCGGCATAATACTGCCCTCCCGTAGTCTATTATTTCGTATAACGCCCGAAAACGGGCGCGATTACCTGTTGATCGCCAAACGCGTACCTTTCGCTTATTTTGCGGGCGTGAGCATCATCCAGATGTTTCTGCCCTCCGTCAAGGGGCGCTTTTCCATGACGCCGACTTCCTTGACGAGTTCAAAGAACCGGTTCATCACTTCCACGCCGAGATTGGCGTGCGCGTTCTGCCTGCCGCGCATGCGGATGGACACCTTGACTTTATTGCCGTTGGAAAGGAATTTGTACGCCTGTTTCGCCTTGACGTTCAGATCGCCCACGTCGATGGTCATGGAAAGCCATACTTCCTTGATCTCCACGGTTTTTTGGTTCTTTTTTGCCTCTTTTTCCTTTTTGGAAAGTTCGAACATGTACTTGTGATAATCCATCAGTTTGCAGACGGGCGGATTGGCGTTGGGCGAAATTTTCACCAAATCCAATGCGCGTTCTTCGGCAAGCTCCAACGCCTGCCGCGAGGACATGATGCCCAGCTGCGCGCCGTCCTCGTCGATCAGCCTGATTTCCCTGTCACGAATGCTTTCGTTGATCTGATGTTGGTCTTTGATTGTTTTATACCCCACTGTTTTTTACCGGCGCCGCCGGTTTTCAAGACGACAAAAAAGAGCCGCAAAAAGCGCGACCCCGAACATACCGAAAAATATATAAACGGCAAAATGCCGGATATATCTTCAAAGGATTGAGCCGGAACGGACTTTTCCGCGCGGCGAGAAGGGTCGCTTCTTCTTTATGCCTAAGTATCATACCATAAAAAAACCGCTTTGTCAACGGTTTTACGCCGTTAAAAGCGGGTTTTTCGGATTATTTCAGCAAAATCGTAACCGAAGAAAGATACGCAAGGGGCGTAAAGACTTTCAGCCTGCCGCCGCGTTTTTCGAATGCCGCGCGTTTTTTCTCCCCCGTTTCCCTGTCGACGACATACGCTTCCTTCACGGGAATATCCCCGATAAAAAGTTCTGTTTCCGCAAAATTGCCCACCGTGCCGTTGACGACGATCAGCGCGTTGCCGTACGCGCCCTTGTAACGGTAGCAGCAAACGCCTTCCCGCTCGCTCATCACCGCCTCTCTGCCGCAATCCTTCAATACGCTTTGCAGGATCTCTACGCGCAGGAAATTGAACTGTTCGCCCTGAAAATAATCCATCGCGTAGGGGTTGAGCAGAAAGTTTCTTCCCTTCACGATGCCGCAGCCGAAGTATTTGCCCGTGTTTTCGAAAACGTCGCTCAGAACTTCCGCGCCGAAATCATATTCTATTTTCACGTAATCGCCGGCTTTGCCCATGCTGCTCGCGCGGCGTTTCGGGACGCCGCCGACCTCCCCGCGCGCCTGTTCGTAGGATAAAAGGGTCGTTTCGTAAGGGATCCTTTCCGCGCTTTTCGCGCCGATGAGCGCGCCGAGCCCCCGCGCGACGATGCGGAGCGCCGCGCCCCCTTCCAGCAGCACGAAATTATCGGCGAACAACGCGGAAAGTTCCTCGTCGGTAAAGTTATCCGCCGCGCCGCCGAAGAGGGCGACGATCCTGTTTTCAAACCGCTTGGCTTTCGTATATCGGCAGGCGATGCCGAAAGACGCGAGATAGGCGCCGGCAAAAAATTCGTCGGGGCGAAGGTCCTCGAACGCGGCGATGTTTTTGCGGTTGTAAACCGTTCTTTCGTCGATGGGGATCATCACCCCCGTCAGATCGGAAAAGCGGATCCCCTGCGAAATCACGCCGTTTAAATAGGGCGTAACGCTCTTCACCGCCTCGCCGTAGCCGAACGCCTCGATCGCGCCGTTGCCGACGAAATCGAAGATGTCGTACGTCATGCCGCTGAGCGCCAGCGGCAGCGCGCTTTCAAGCTGAAAACGCAAAAAGCGCGCGTCCTTGACAAATGTGGAAAACGCCCCGTTTTCCAGTTCCGGATAGATCGACGCATCCTCCGGCAAAAAGGCGCGCACCGCCATAGACGAGCGGTTGAAGTCGAAAAGATAGTCCTTTCCCGTGCGCTCGACGTAACACGGCAGATGGATGCGGTGGATCTTCTCCCCGCCCTGCGCAAGCCCGTCTGCAACGGCGTTCCAGTCGCGCGCCTCCATGCAATGGCTGTCCGCGCCGCTGCTCATCAGCCCGACTTTCGCGCCCGTCCCCGCGCGCTTCACCGTTTTCCCGATAAACCGCGCGTATTCCGCCATCGTTTCGCGGCTGACGGAAAGCCAAGCGCGTTTCACCGCATCGTCGGCGTTCTTTCCGAACAGCCGATCCTTAAATTCCTCCCGCGAGTAATTCGTGCCGAGCTTTTCGTTATAAAGTTTCATATGGATGGGGCAAAAACAGCCGCCGTATTCGAGCTTTCCGTGGTTATGCAGGCGGAAATCGTCCTCCACCCAAACGACTTCCGGCTTTACCGTTTTGAGCAGATGCGTATAAAAATCCGCAAAGTAAGCCCGCCAATTTTCGTCGAGCGGGCACACGGTAGACGTGCCCTTTTTGCCGTTATAATCCTCCATCAGCGTGAAATTCTGCCCCGCTTTCAGCGTGCGGCAGCGGTCGGTATGCCCGATTTCCATCCACGGATTCAAGCTGACGGAAATACCGTTTTCCGTGAGTTTTTTCTTGGCGCGCAGCATGGTTTTCAGCCACGGCTCCGCCTCCTCTTTCGTCATGTGCCCCACGTTGTATTCTTCCGCGTTGATGAAGAGCATTACGTTTTTAAAGCC
>CALVUL010000036.1 GCA_944363555.1 uncultured Clostridia bacterium | reverse complement strand
TTTTCATTGTCGTACCAAGACACGACCTGCACCTGATAAGTATCGTCGTCGATCTTGGAGACCATGGTCTGCGTAGCGTCGAACAGCGAGCCGTAGGTCATGCCGATCACGTCGGAGGAAACGATCTCGTCCGTATTGTAGCCGAAGGATTCCGTCGCTTCCGATTTCATGGCGGCGTTGATGCCCTCCTTCGTAACGTCCTTCCCCTTCACGACGGCGACGAGGATGGTCGTGGAACCCGTAGCGGTGGGAACGCGCTGCGCCGAACCGATGAGTTTGCCGTTGAGTTCGGGGATGACGAGCCCGATCGCCTTCGCGGCGCCCGTGCTGTTGGGAACGATGTTCTGCGCGCCCGCTCTGGAACGGCGCAGATCGCCCTTTCTCTGCGGCCCGTCAAGGATCATCTGATCGCCCGTATACGCGTGAACGGTGGTCATGATGCCGCTGACGATGGGCGCGTAATCGTTGAGCGCTTTCGCCATGGGCGCGAGGCAGTTCGTCGTGCAGGACGCGGCGGAAATGATGGTGTCATCCTTCGTGAGCGTCTTGTGGTTGACGTTGTAAACGATGGTCGGCAGATCGTTGCCCGCGGGCGCGGAAATGACGACTTTCTTCGCGCCGGCGTCGATATGCGCCTGCGCCTTGGCTTTGCTGGTGTAGAAACCCGTGCATTCGAGCACGACGTCCACATCGAGTTTGCCCCACGGCAGATCCTGCGCCTTCGGCTGCGCGTAGATGGTGATCTCCTTGCCGTCCACGATGATGGAGCCCGGCGTTACGACGGTCTTGCCGTCCTCCGCCAGAACCGCGTCCTTATATTCCACGGTGTGGCCTTTGGCGACGTAGTTGCCCTGCATCGTGTCGTATTTAAGAAGATGCGCGAGCATTTTGGGGCTGGTAAGATCGTTGATCGCCACGACTTCGTAGCCCTTGGCGCCGAACATCTGGCGGAACGCCAGACGGCCGATTCTGCCGAACCCGTTGATAGCAACTCTGGTTACTTTAGACATGTTTTCTGTCCTCCAATAATAATTTTTTCGTTTCAGTCAACAAATAGTATATTCCATTTGCCGATTTAAGTCAAACATTTTAAGCGAAATTTGCCGCATTTAAAGGAAAATTTACCGCAAATTTTCGGGATTGAGGCAGGCGAGCTCCTCCGCGACGAAACGCCCGTCCTTGCGGATCAGCACGCCGTCGAAATAAATTTCTCCGCCGCCGTATTCGGGCGTTTGGATCAGCACCAGATCCCAGTGAATGGCGGAAACGTTGCCGTTATACGCCTCGTCGTAGCAGCAGCCGGGGGTAAAGTGGATGGAACCGCTGATCTTTTCGTCGAAAAGAATATCCCCCATCGGGCGGTCGACGAAGGGATTCACGCCGACGGCAAATTCCCCCACGTAGCGCGCGCCTTCGTCGGTATCGAAAACGGCGTTGATCTTTTCCGGCAGGTTGCCCGTCGCCGAAACGATTCTGCCGTCTTTGAATTCCAGCGATACGTTTTCGAATTTCGTACCGTTCTGAATGGACGGGGCGTTGTAGGTGATTTTCCCGTTCACGCTGTCCTTCACGGGCGCGGTGTACACCTCGCCGTCGGGAATGTTCCTGTGCCCCGAGCACTTCACCGCGGGCATGCCCTTGATGGAAAACGTAAGATCGGTATCCTTCGCCACGATGCGCACTTTGTCTGTTCTTTCCATATAGTTTTTCAGCGCGTCCATCGCCCTGTCCATCTTGGAATAATCGAGGTTGCACACGTTGAAATAAAACTCTTCGAAAGCGTCGGTGGAGGAAGAACACAGCTGCGCCATGCCGGGGTTGGGATAGCGCAGGATCACCCACTTTGTTTTTTTCACGCGCAGTTCGTGGTGCACGGGATGGGAATAGAGTTCCGATTCCGCCTGCATTTTATCGGCGGGCACGTCGGAAAACTCGAAGGCGTTGTCCCCGCCGCGGATGCCGATATACGCGTCCATTTCCGCCATGCGCGCCCCGTCGTATTTGGCGCGAAGGCGCGCAAGTTCCTCGCTCTGCCCCATCAGGAGTTCGCGGGTAACGCGGTTGTCGAAGAGTTCCACGAACGGCAGCCCGCCCGCCTTGTACACCTCTTTCACGACGGCGTTCACCAGCATATAGTCGATGCCTTTCGCCTCGATCAGAATTTTTTCGCCCTTTTTGAGGGCGACGGAATAATTCACCAAAATATCCGCAAGTTTTTCGATCCGTTTATCCTGCATACGCTTTCGCTCCTTTCAAAATCGATCCTGTATTTTCAATTATATATAATTTTCGGAAAATTATAAAGCATTTTAACGGGATTTTCCTTAAATTCGTTTGCAAATTCTTAAAATTTATTGTACACTTATTACGAACGAAATTTTGGAGGACATCATTATGCCTTTGGTAACATCCACGAAAATGTTTGAACAAGCCTATAAAAACGGCTATGCGATCGGCGCTTTCAACGTGAACAACCTTGAAACCATTCAAGGGATCGTGAACGCCGGCGTGGCGCAGAACGCGCCCCTCATCCTGCAGGTTTCGAGCGGCGCGAGAAAATACGCCAACCCCACCTATCTGCAGCACCTCGTGCTGGCGGCGGTGGAAGAATCCGGCCTGCCCATCTGCCTGCACCTCGACCACGGCGATACTTTTGAACTGTGCAAAAGCTGCATCGACAAGGGATTCACCTCCGTCATGATCGACGCGTCCAAATATCCCCTGCCGGAAAATATCCGCATCACCAAGGAAGTCGTGGCGTACGCGCACGATCACGGCGTCGTCGTCGAGGCGGAACTCGGCAAACTCGCCGGCATCGAGGACGCCGTCAACGTTTCCGATAAAGACGCCATGTTCACCGATCCCGACGAAGTGTACGAATTCGCCACCAAAACGGGGATCGACTCCTTGGCGATCGCCATCGGCACCAGCCACGGCGCGTATAAATTCAAACCCGGGCAGAAACCGCAGCTTCGCTTCGACATCCTCGAAGAAGTCGCCAAACGCCTGCCGGGTTTCCCCATCGTGCTGCACGGCGCGTCCTCCGTGCCGCAGGATCTGGTGAAGATCATCAACAGCTACGGCGGACAGATGCCGGACGCCATCGGCATCCCCGAAGCTATGCTCCGCCAGGCGGCGAGAATGGCCGTTTGCAAGATCAACATCGATTCCGATTTGAGAATGGCGTGCACCGCCGCCATCCGCAAGCATTTTGTGGAAGAGCCCTCCCACTTCGACCCGCGCCAGTACCTCGGCGACGCGCGCTCCGCGATTCAGAAGATCGTGGAACACAAGCTCACGGAAGTGCTCGGCTGCGCCGGCAAAGCGGACGAGTGCAGATAAAATTTTCC
>CALVUL010000035.1 GCA_944363555.1 uncultured Clostridia bacterium | reverse complement strand
TCGTTTTTCTCTTTTCT
Source organism: uncultured Clostridia bacterium (assembly GCA_944363555.1). Lineage (GTDB taxonomy): Bacteria > Bacillota > Clostridia > Christensenellales > Borkfalkiaceae > UMGS775. Next base: position 47,585 of record CALVUL010000035.1, on the reverse strand, counting down.
TATTCGCCTTTGAAAGGGAGCAGATCGGTGATCCGCGCGCGTTTCACGGCGGTGGCAAGCACGCGCTGGTGCTTGGCGCAAACGCCGGTCATCCTGCGCGGCAGGATCTTTCCGTTTTCCGATACGTACTTTTTCAGCGTGGCGACATCTTTGTAATCGATGTTTTCCACCTTGCCCTGACAGAACGCGCAAACCTTCTTTCTGGGCATCCTCTTTCCATTCTTTTTGACCGCAGTCTTATTTTCTTCCATTTTTTTACTCCTTTGAAAAATCAGAACGGCAAATCGTTGTCGTCGTCAAGCGCCTCGAGCTGCGGGCGCTGTTTCTTTACCGCCACGACCTCTTCCGCGAAGGGTTCGCCCCCCTGCGCGTTCTTCGGGGTCAAAAACTCCACGTCGCTGGCGATGACTTCCGTAACCGTTCTTCTGATGCCGTCCTTATCGTCATACGAACGGTTCTGCAAACTGCCCATCACGGCAACTTTATTGCCTTTTTTAAGGTATTTCCCGCAGGTTTCCGCCCTTCCGCGCCACACCGTAACGTTGAAAAAGTCCGTTTCGCGGGTGCCGTCCGCCGAAGCGAAATCGCGCGTAACCGCCACGGAAAAGTGGCAGACCGCCACCCCGCCCGACGTTTCGGAAAGTTCCGGATCCCTCGTGAGATTCCCGATCAGTAATACTTTGTTCATCGTTTCTCTCCCGTTTAAGCCTTGGTGATCAGTCTTCTCATGATCCCGTCCGTAATGCCCACAACGCGTTTCAGTTCCACAACGAAGTTCTTGTCGCTTTCAAAGGTCATTACCACATAAAAGCCTTCGGATTTATAGTTGATGGGGTACTGCAGTTTTTTCATGCCCCACCTGTCGGTCTTTTCGACGACGCCGCCGTTGGCGGTAACCAGATCCTCGAACTTTTTGATAATGACTTCTCTCGCTTCTTCTTCGAGCTCCGGAGCCAAAATGTAAAGCATATCGTATTTCGTCATTATTCTTACCTCCCGGTCTTATTCGGATTGCGTCCTGCCGCAATCAAGGTCATTTTATTTTAGCAAATTATCTTTTCTTTGTCAACTTATTTATTGAAGTTTGCGCCGCTCACGCCGCGTTTTCCGCAATTCCCGCCTGCCCGAAACGGGAAACGACGTCGTTCAGGGCGAGATCCCGCACGCTTTCGTCGGGCTGCGCGGAAATGAAACCGACTTCGTAAAGTTCCTGCAGCGAGCAGGCGCCCAGACCCGTCGTTTCCCCCATCAGCCGCGCGGGGAGATAATCGGCGAGGTCGACGAGCGCGGGCTCATCCGCCACCGGCGTATACGCCGCGCCGCCTTCCGCCTTGTCGTACAGCGTGATCAGCCAGATGCCGGAAGTCTTTTTGATCTGATACAGTTCCTTATCCGCCGCGTACGCCGTTTCCCGATAAACGCCGTCCGTAAACTCGAAGCAGCGCATGGTTTCGTCATAAGGCGTTTCCCCTTCGCCGCCGCCGATCTTCACGAACGCGCCGGTATCGTAGATCTCCGAGACGGTGAGGGTGTTGATGACCTCTCCCAGATTGACGACGGTCGCCTCCTTTTCGATGAGGGCGTCGGTAATGGGGTTGGTTCCTTTTTCCACGAGCACATCCAGCGGCATGGCGTTGATCTCGTCCCCGATCGCGGCGATCTTCGCGTTCTTATCGCTCAGCCATTTCAGAATTTTGTTGTTTTCGATCTGCTCCGCGCTCATGACGTCGGCAACCGTAAGGTCCTTGATGCTGTCGTTCAGAGAGGTGATCTCGGCGTTCTGCAGCGCGCGCAGAATGGGCTCGCTGGTTTCGTCGATCTCCACGACTTCCCCGACCGTGAGCGTCTTGATCCTCGCATCCAGCTCTTCGATGGCGGTAGCGGCAAGCGCTTTCATGATCGGCGAACTGTTTTCCGTGATCTCGGTTACGTCGCTTACCGTAAGCGTTTTGATCTTCGCGTCCAGATCTTCGATGGTTGTATCGGCGAGCGATTTCATGATCGCGGAACTATCCTCCGTGATCTCGGTTACGTCGCTTACCGTGAGCGTTTTGATCTTCGCGTCCAACCCGCCGACGGTGGTGTCCGCAAGCGCTTTCATGATCAGCGAACTATCCTCCGTAACATCGATGATCTGATCGATGCGCAGATTTTCGATGCGCTCGTCGACAGGCATGGTTTTCAGCGCGCCGACCGTGCGGTCCTCCTCGTTCGGGAGGATCTCGCCGAGCACCGTGCCCTCGATGTTGGTAAAGCCCAGATCTTCGACGAGGCGCAGCGCGTCGATCCGCTCCTCCACCACGCCGAGATCGGAGATTTCGTCGGAAGGCGAAAGCAGTTTTGCGATCAGGCTGTCGGGATCTTCCCCGATGACGTCGATCCCGAAATTCTCGTCGAGATCGCCGATGGTCATCGAATCGACATCCGAAAACACGCCGGAAAGGGCGGTAACGGCGTCGGTTACCGGCAGGGACGTTATGCCCTCCGCGCGGTAATACAGCGGTTTCCCTTCCGCCGCGGCGAGAAGGTTGCCCTCGTCGTCGTAAGCGCGGGCGTAAACGGGTTCGCCGGCGCCGGTTTCCGCCGGCGTTTCCGCCCCGCCTTCGGGAACGTCCGGATCGGGGGCGGTATAAGAAACGTCGTAATAGATCTCCGCCGTTTTATCCTTATAATAGAGATTGGTGACGACGAATTGGTCGTTCGTGATCTTCACGTAATTTTCCGCGGAGGTGAATACCGGCATATCGGGCAGCGTGAAGTTCATGGAAGAGGAAAGCGAATCGAGGGACGCCGTCACGCTGACGACGGACGCGAGATCCGAGCCCACCTGCGAAAACGTCATCGTCTTGAGTTTATCGAGATCGAACGTGGCGAACTGTTTGAGTTCCTCCGAATCGACGAGACCGGTAAGGGCGTCGTCGAGGAAAGGGAAATACTCCGTATACGTGCCGATGGTGGTATCGGGCGCGCCGAGGACCTCCACGATTTCCAGCACGGTGTAATCGCCGAGGGATTCGCCGATATACTGATTTAAGGAAGGCACCTTTTCCGTGATCGTGCCCACCTTGGTCTTGGTGACGATCAGATACACCGCGCCGACCGTCGCGCCGACGCCGAGGATCATCCCCAGCAGAATGACCAGCGCATATTTGAAAATTTTACCCAACATAACGAAACCGAATCTCCCTGTCTGAATATTCCTTCTTCGATATTACATTCATCATTATACATCATTCGCGGCGGGATTGCAAACGATTTTTCCCTGTTGCGCCGCGGGAGGAAGAGACTTTCCCCTATTTCTCCTTCCGGCAGCGGGCGATCTTTATCAGTTTCGCCCTGTCGTTGAGCCGCCCGTCGAGCACGGCGGCGCGGAACAGTTCGTCGAGTTCTTTCCCGATCTCCTCCCCCCTGTACCCGATCGCCGCCAGATCGCCGCCGTTAACGGCGAGCGCCCTTTTCGTGAGCGGCGCGCCTTCCGCCCGCATCTTTTCGAGGATGTTTTTCCATTTGACGACGGTGGGCGCGGGGGAAAGATCGTCCTTGCAGGCGGAATAATCCGCCTGTTTCAAAAGGAAGAGTTTACTCAGCAGGTTTTCGTGCTCCGCCATGAACAGCCGCACTTTGCCTTCCTTCATTTTTAAGTCGAGATCCGCCATGTGCAGATACGTAAGGGCGCACACCTCCTCGACGACGCTTTTCGGCGCCTTGAGGCGGGTCAGAATGTCCCGCGCGATGCGCTCCCCTTCGGCGTTATGCGTTTTATACGCGCCGTATCGCTTCATGGCATAGGGTTTGCCCACATCGTGCAGCAACGCGGCGAGCCGCACGCTTTTATCGGCGTAAAGCAGGGTGCGGAAGGAATGTTCCAGCACGTCGTAATCGTGGAAATCCGCGCGCTGCGGCATGCCGTCCCCCGCGGTAAGTTCCGGCATGACGAGATCCAGCACGCCGATCCTGTGGCACAGCTTAAAGGCAAAATAATGCCCGCGGGGATCGGAAAAAGGATATTTTGTATCGGCGGAAAGCATCTTCTTCATCTCGTCGAAAACGCGCTCCGCGGAAATATCGCGGATATTGCGGCAATGCGCGCGCGCCCCTTCCACCGCGCCTTCCGACGGCGCGAAACCGAGTTCCGCGGAAAAGCGGCAGAGGCGCAGCAGCCTGAGCCCGTCCACCCTGAACACCTCTTCCGGACTGACGACGGTATCGATCCTGCGATCCCGAATATCCTCCACGCCCCCCAGCGGATCGGCGAACGCCGCCTTTTTCACGTTATAATACACGGCGTTGCACTTAAAATCCCTGCGGCGGGCGTCCTCCCCGATGTCCTCGGTAAAATACGTGCGTTCGGGGGTATGCGCTCCGCCCGCGCCGTACTCCTCGGCGCGGAAAGTGGTGTGCTCGCAATGCTGCCCGTCGGGCAGGCGGAACATCACCGTGCCCGTGCGCTTATAGACGGCGGCGGGCTTCAGCCCCAGCGCGGAAAGCGCGCCTTCCAGTTCCTCCGCCGTGTTTGCCGACGCCAGATCGTAATCGCCGCCTACGCTCCCGTCGATCAGAAAATTGCGCACCAGCCCGCCGACAATGTATAAATCCTTATGTAATTTTCCCGCCAGACGGTAAAGCGTTGCGTTAATTTTGTCAATCATAAAATTATTATATCATAAAAGTTGTAATTTTTGCAAAATTGTAGTAATATTTTTAGTGGATTATTTTTACCTCGGACGATCGGGGCAAAACCGCGCGGCTTTGCCCTTTACAAGGAAGGAAATGGAACTCGACATCATCTACAACCCCTTTGCCGGCGGCGAAAGGCGCATGAAGAAAAACCTGACGCTGGTGAAAAATAAACTCGACAATCTGAAAGTGCTCTACCGTCTGCACAGAAGCGAATACGCGCGCCACGCCATCGAACTGACGAAAAAAGCCGTCGCCTCCGGCGCGAAAACCGTGGTGGCGATGGGCGGGGACGGCACTTTGAACGAAGTGCTCAACGGGCTGGACAATTTTGACAACATCACCTTCGGGCTGCTCCCCTGCGGCACGGGAAACGATTTTGCAAATCACTGCCGGCTGCCGGAAAACGTGGAGGACGCGCTGGACGTGATCCTGACAAAACCCGCGACGTACATAGACTTTATCCAAATGCCGGACCTGCGCGCCATCAACGTGATCGGCACGGGGCTGGACGTACGGGTACTGCAACTGTATTCCAAATTGCAGAAAAAAACCAAGATCGGCTATTTCAACAGCCTGATCCGCGCGCTTTTTTCCTATAAATGCACCCGCTTCACCGCCACGGTCAACGGGGAGAAGAAAACGTATAAGTCCTTTATCTCCGCGCTGGCGAACGCCAGCATGTTCGGCGGCGGGCTGAAGATCTCCCCCGATTCCGACGTTGCCGACGGAAAACTCAATTTCGTATACGTGGACGAGATCAGGGGGCTGAAACTCCTGCCCGCGCTGCTGAAACTCAAAAAAGGGAAGATCTGCGAAATCAAACAGGCGCACATCGAACTTTGCGAAAAGATCGAGATCGAAAGCGAAAACTGCCCCGTGATGAACATCGACGGCGAACTGTACGAAAACCGCCCCTTCAAAGCGGAGATCGTACATAACGTATTGAAAATGCACCGGTAAACGGCGATGAAAAAGCCCGCGGAAACTTCCGCGGGCTTTGGTTTTTCCCGATCCCGATTATTCGCCCGCGCCGCGGGCGCCGAGCAAGCGTAACGATAAGCGCCGCCGTTCGGGCGGATCCCTTCGCCGCGGGTCTTTACCGCATCGCGCATAACGCGTTATCAGTAATAATATCCTCCCGCGGCAAGGCAGCTCGCAAGCCCCAAGATCAGTATCACGTACAAGACGGACGCCGCGACGCTCACGATCACCCCGATGAGCGCGCCTTTGCCGCAGGAACGCGCTTTCAGGGGATAATTATCCTTCCAGACAAGATACAGGATCAGCCCCACGACGGGGAACAGAAAACACAAAAAAGCGAAACCTGCGCTGGGCGCGTCGTCCGGCGCGACGCCGCCGGATCTCCCGCCGTTCACGCGAACGCCGCAGTTCGGGCAGAATTCCGCCCTGTCATCGATTTGTTTGCCGCAATTTCTGCAAAACACTCCACTTCTCCTCCGTATAATATCGTACCTTAATTATATGCGGAGTAAAATTTAAAATCCCCTTTTCCCATAATAATGGGAATCGGTGCCAATTATTTTCTTTTATGGGAAAATAATATGGATATGAAGGAAACATTCGGGGAAAGGCTGAAAACCCTGCGTCTGGAAAAGGGGCTGGGGCAAATCGAACTGGCAAAGGCGCTGGACGTGGGCAAATCGATCATCAGCCTGTGGGAACGCGACAAATGCGAACCCACGCTGACCAATCTGATCGCCATCGCGCAGTTTTTTAACGTGAGCATCGATTACCTCGCCGGACTGATCTCCATGGACGGCGGCTGAACCGAGAGAATTTACGCGGCGTAAATCCGCGCGCCTTTTAAAACGCGCCCCGAAAACCGAAACGGTTTTCGGGGCGCGCCGCTTTTTGCGCGGCGCTTTTATTGTTTCGCCCCGCTTTTTTCTGCGATCCGAAAGCGCGGCGGTCATCTGACCGCCGCGCTTCGTTTTTTACTGCACGTTGTTGAGTTCTTCAAGCATCTTTTCGAGGTCCGCGCCGTGAACGTCCGCAGCCTCGCCCACCGTTTCGCCGTGCGCGAGAGCGCAGCCCAAGCAGTGCATACCGTAATTCATGAGAATTTCACCCGCTTTGGGGTTGATTTCCAGCGCGTCGAAAATCTTCGTTTCCGCCGTGATCTTATTTGCCATTGTCTTACTCCTCCTGAATCGCTTAACGCGTTATTTTTCAAAATTTATTGCCGCATTCGGGGCAGAACTTCGCCGTGCTCTTCACTTCCGCGCCACACTGCGGGCAGAACTTTTTCGCAGCCAGTTTTTCCCCGCATTCGGGGCAGAACTTCGCCCGCGCGCCGACGTGCGCGCCGCATTTCGGGCAAACCTTTCCGTCGCCCGCGCCCGCTGCGGCTCCGGCAGCCGCGCCCGCCGCTGCCGTGCCGGCAACGTTGTTATTCGGCTGCTGCGCGCCGCGGAACGCCTCCCCGAAAATCGAGCCGAGCCCCGCGCCCGCGCCGATGCCCATGCCTGCGCCGACGAACGCGCCGCCCATGCCCTCGTTTTTCGCCGCGTCCTTCATCGCTTCGGCGGCGGAAACCTTCAAAAGCACGTCTGTCTTGTCGCCCAGAATGCCCAGTTTGCTGCGCTCGTCGATGGCTTTTTCCACCTCTTCGGGCACGGACATGTTTTCGATGAACAAATTGGTCAGCAACAGCCCGATGGACTTGAATTTATCCTGAATGCTGTGTTTTACGATGTCGTTGAATTCCAGCGTGTTGCCGGCAAGATCCAGCGCGGAGATCTTGCTTTCCCCGATGGCGTCGGTCAGCGCGGAAATGAGCATGGTTTTCAGCCAGTCGGTGATATCCCCCGTTTCAAAGGAGGAATTCGTGCCGAACAACTCTTTGAGGAACACGCCCACGTCGTTGACCTTGAAGGCGAACGAGCCGTAGCCTTTGACGCGGACCATGCCGAATTCGGGATCGCGCATCATGATAGGGTTCGCCGTACCCCATTTGATCCCCGTGAACTGTTTTACGTTCACATAGTAAATATCCACCGTGATGGGCGTCTGAAAACCGTACTTCCATCCCGCGAGTTTGGATAAAATCGGGAAAATATCGGTGTTCAGATCGTATGTGCCGGCAGGAAAAATGTCGCAGATCTGCCCTTTATGCACAAATACAGCCTCCTGCGATTCCCGCACCACCAGTTTACTTTTCTGGTTGACCTCTCTGCCCGCGTTTTTCAGCGGATATTTATAGACGATCTGATTTTTGGAATCGTCCGCCCATTCGATGATCCGTAAAAATAATGCCATTATCCTATCCTCCCCTGTTTGCAGAAACTTCCGCCGCCCGCGCGAAAAAGCAATTTTCCGCGCCTGCGGCATTTACGGAAACAATTATATCACAAACTATGCAAGTTGACAAATATTTTTTACATTCTTTTGGTTTACTTTTTGTTTTAATCGTGCTATAATATATGGCGACACCGAAAAGAAAGCGAATTTCGGGCGTCGATTGCCCGAAAAAACGGCATGCTCCGGCAAGGCAAATTCTCATCACAATTTACGATATTTTACGCAGGTGTAGTTTAGTGGCAAAACAACAGGCAAGCTGTGGTTGTGAGTTCGGTGCGGGCGGAACGCACGCTCTTGCCGTGAGCGATAACGCAACGTAAAAACGGCATGCTCCGGCAAGGCAAATTCTCATCACAATTTACGATATTTTACGCAGGTGTAGTTTAGTGGCAAAACAACAGCTTCCCAAGCTGTGGTTGTGAGTTCGATTCTCATCACCTGCTCCAATGAAAAAGCGCGGCTTTTGCCGCGCTTTTTCTCTTTTTCCTTTTCTATTCCCCGAAAAATTCGTTTTCCGGCACGATGAAGGAAATATTAAATATACAGATTGGTTTGAAACCATACTCAAAAAAATAGAAAAAATGTATTATAATATTTTATATAAAAAAGGAGAAACAAATTATGTCAACCGACACATATCCTAAGTACACAGACGAGTTCAAAAAGAGTATTGTTACTTTGCATCAAAACGGAAAGTCGCTTTCTCGGTTATCCGGAGAATACGAGTTTGCATTTGCTGCGCATATCCACGCGCAAACCGCCTGAATCCAAGTATATTGTTTCTCTTTGATGCACTAACAATATTCTCAACTAAATTCCCCATGCCGTGTAAGACTCCTGCATAGGCACGCCTTCGCTGCTGTTGATAATCTTAAATTCTTCGCAGTCCTTTTTAAATTCCAATCTCATTTCACGGAGGGTATTCACATCATACGTACCGGCATGCAAAGTAATCAGCGCATAACGCAAAAACATGCTTTCCAGTTTGATATGCTTCACTAAGCATGGATTCCGTCACGTTACCTGCCACGGCTTACAACACACCTATTGCAGCCTGCTTTTGTCGCAGAATGTCCCGATACAGACGGTAAGCAAATATTTATGGCACAGCGATCCCGCGCTTACGCTTAAAGCAAACGCCTGCTTTCTTTATTCCCGATACGCAGGAGCGCGCCCTCCGTGCGCTCGACTCTTTAATTACATAAAAATTGCCCGAAAGATCTTTGTCTTTCAGGCTTTTTTGGCGTCCCCACAGGGAATCGAACCCCGAACTAGCCCTTAGGAGGGGCTTATTATATCCGTTTAACTATGAGGACAAAAAACGATATTCCGCAAAAATTGCCGGCGGGTTTGTCTGCGGCGCTAAAACCGCGTTAAAACCGCGTCCCCGTCCGGCACCACATGCGTTGCGTTTTAAAAAATTTCCTTACAAAAACCGTTTCAGTTCTTCTGAAAGCGCATCGGCGATCAGTTCCTGCCCCGCGACGTCGGGATGCACCCCGTCGGGAGAAAGCGCGGCGTAATCCGCCGTCATCGCGGCTTTTGCAAACAACCCGTCCAACGGGACGAACCCGTCCGCAAATTCCTTGGCAAGAGCGCGCACGACGTCGATGATCTCGATGAGATCGCGCCGCCAGTGCCCCTTATCCGCCGCGGGAACGGTAAACGGTTCCAGCAAAACGAGTTTCGCCTGCGGAAAATCCGCCTTGAACTTTTCGCAGATCCGCCTTAAATTCGCTTCGAACGCCGCGGGAGAAGTGTACGCATTCCTGTCGAAACGCCGCCACACGTCGTTGATGCCGATAAGCAGCGTCATGATGTCGGGCGCGACGGCTTTTATATCCGCATCGTAGCGGGCAAGCACGTCCGCACTGCGGTTGCCGCTTTCGCCGAGATTCACGTATTCGTGTTGTTTGCCCAATTTTGCAGCGACCATCGCGGTGTAACCGGAAAGGTTATGGCTGTCGCTCCGGTCCCTGCCGCAATCGGTAATGCTGTCCCCTTGAAACAAAATTTTCATAACTTTTTCCGCCGCTTTGAAAATCTATTTTATTTTACACCAAAAAACGCCGGTTGTAAAGCGAATGAAGGTATAAAACGAAGATAACGGGCAATAATCGAATTAACCCCGCAAACGGAAATTACATATTCTGTAAATAAGGGGTCGGCAAGCGTTTGGGAGATGCTATGATTAAACGTGGAGAACTTTACTATGCGGACCTGAGCCCCGTCGTCGGCAGCGAGCAAGGCGGAGTGCGCCCGATTCTCATCGTGCAGAACGATATCGGCAACAAGTATTCCCCCACGGTCATCGCCGCCGCGGTAACGAGCAAGATCAACAAGGCGAAACTGCCCACGCATATCGAACTTGCGGCAACGGATTTCGGGCTTGCGCGGGATTCCGTCGTTTTGCTGGAACAGATCCGCACGCTGGATAAACGCCGCTTGAAAGAGCGCATCGGCGCGCTCTCCCCGACTTTTATGCGCAAAGTGGAGGCAGCGCTTTTGATCAGTCTGGGATTCAATCGGGAAGCCAAATAACCAACCTGAAAAAGCCGTTTTCAAAAACGGCTTTTTCTTTATCCCGCGGCGCAAAGCCCCTTTTCAATCCTTGGGAAAATCGAACTCCTTTTCCCTTTCGTAGCGGTCCAGCGCGCGGCGGTAGCGACGGGAAAGTTCCAGCGTGTAACGCTGCTGCTGTTCGTAAGTGAGTTTTTCAAACGCGCGCTTGTCCGTCAGCCTGCCGATGACGTCGGTAACCTCGCCTTCCTCGTCGAGGATCTTTTTGACCTTTTCGTAAAACGCGTCCTCTTCCGCGCAGTCGTAACGCAGGGAACGCTCGGTCTTTTTCATATAATATTCGATGAACTTGGAAGGCTCCACGCCCGCCTCTTCCGCCCGCGCGGTCTCCCGTTCGAGTGCGGCGCGGTAATCCTGCCAGAACCCCGATTTCATGCGCAGTTTCGCCTCTCTTGCATACTGTTTGAAACTTTTCAATTCGTTTGCCATGTTCTTCGTTCCTCTTTCGACAAATTTCCCGATTTTTCGCAAAGGCAAAAAAAATACCCGCCGTTGTAAACAGCAGGTAATTTTTTATCCTTTCATGCTTCTTTTTCTCGCCGCTTCCGATTTTTTCTTTTTTCTTACGGAAGGCTTTTCGTAATGCTCTTTGCGGCGGAGATCGCCGATGATGCCGTCCCGAGAACATTTTCTTTTAAATCTTCTCAGCGCGCTGTCGATACTCTCGTTTTCACCCACGCGAACCGTAGACATTCCAAACCCTCCTTTGCCCTGCGGCGTTTATTTGCTTTCAGCCTGTTTATGATACCAAAAAGACGGAAAAATGTCAACGATTTTCACGCAATTTTCCGAAAACTTTTACGCCGGAGTCCACCCCATCTTCTGCCCCGAAAGGATATGGATGTGCAGATGGAACACGCTTTGCCCCGCGTTGTCGCCCTGATTGACGATCAGCCGATACCCCCCTTCCAGCCCCAGCTCCTTTTCGAGCGCGGGGATCGTTTTGAAACAGCGGGCAAGCTGCGCGGCGTCTTCTTCCGTCATTTCCGAAAGCAGTTTGAAATGATTTTTCGGGATGCAGAGAAAGTGGTTCTTCGCCTTGGGATCGATATCCTTGATGATCATCATCGCGTCGTCCTCATACACCTTCTGCGAAGGGATCTCGCCCTTCCTGATCTTACAGAAAATACAATCTTCCATACGTTTATTCTCCTTCGATCTCCGCGCGTACGCCGTCGCGGAACGTTTCTTTTATTATAACGCCGATCTCGCCGCAAGGCAAGGCTTTTTTCACATAAACCCGCAAATAATTGCCGGTATAGCCGACAAAATATTCCCCGTCCTCTTCCTCGATCACCGCTTTTTCCGCCCTACCGAAGTTTTTCCGCGCGAAAGCGGCGCGACAGTTTTCCTTTACGGCAAGCAGGCGTTCGAGGCGTTCCTTTTTGACCGCCGGCGGCAGATCCCGCAAGGCAAACGCCCGCGTGCCGCTGCGGGGCGAATAGGGAAAACAGTGAATATCGGAAAATTCCGCCGCTGCCGCCAACGCCAGCGTTTCGGCAAAATCCGCCTCCGTTTCCGCGGGGAAACCGACGATGATGTCGGTCGTAATTCCCGCAAAGGGAAAATACTTGCGGATGAGCGAAACCTTTTCGAGATACTCCTCCGCCGTGTAGCGGCGGTTCATCGCCGCGAGCACTTTATCCGAGCCCGATTGCAGCGAAAGGTGGAAATGCGGCGCGAAATTTCTCATATTTTTCAGCGCCGAAAGCAGATCGTCGGTAATCGCGCGCACTTCCAAGGACCCCAGCCGTACCCGTTTTTCGGTATCGGCAAGATAGCGCATCAGCCCCGCGAGATCGGTATTTTTATCCCGATACGCAGAAAGGTTGATGCCGTTTAAAACGACTTCCGCGCACGCCGCGCCGTCGATCTCCTTTTTCACGCTCTCCTTGGCGCGGGAACGCGATCTGCCGCGCAGATAGGGAATGATGCAGTAGGAACAGAAATTGTCGCACCCGTCCTGCACCTTGATATACTGCCGCGCGCGCCGCGTTTCGGGGGCGGGCATCTCCTCGAAATCCTTCCGCTCGGGGGCGATCTTTACCCCGCTATCTTCCAGCATGGCGGCGATCTTCCCCTTGTCGAACACGCCCGTTACCAGCCGCGCGTTGCTCTTTTTTAAAAACGCGGCGGGGTCTTTTTGGCAGGCGCACCCCGTGTAGACGATCTCCGCCGCGGGGTTGAGGGCGCGGATGCGCGCCGCCGTCTGGCGGGATTTCTTTTCCGCCTCCGCCGTAACGGCGCAGGTATTGACGATAAAAAGATCGGCGTTTTCCAGTTTTTCGGTAACGGTATGCCCCGCTTCCCGCAACGCGCGCGCCAGCGATTCGCTTTCCGAGGCGTTGACCTTGCAGCCGAGGGTGAATACGCAGATTTTCATTTCAGTTCCCCCAACAGCCACATGACGACGGAAAGCGCCGTAACCGCCGCGGTATCCGCGCGGAGGATCCGCCTGCCGAGATACAGCGTATCGTACCCGAGTTCCCGCGCGCGGCGCGCCTCCGCTTCGGTAAAGCCCCCCTCCGGCCCGACGACGACCGCCGCCGAACCGCTCAAACGGCTCATATCGCGCGTCGTTTCGCTTGCGAACTCGCAGGCGAAAAGTTTGTTTTCGGCGTTTACGGAGGACAGCGCGGCGGCGAAATCGTCGAAATAGACGACTTGGGGCGCGACGCTCCTGCCGCATTGTTTCGCCGCCTCCGCCGCCACCTTGTTTAGGCGCGAAAGTTTGTTTTCGTTCATATACGCCGCGCAGTGTTCCGAACGGAATACGACGACGCGCTTTACGCCGAGTTCCGCGGCTTTCTGCACGGAGTATTCCGTTTTATCGCCCTTTAAGTAACCGCAAAGAAGCGTTACGTCGGCTTTCGCCTCCCTGTCGTTTTCCCTCTTTTCCGCGATCTTTACGGAAAAGGAAACTTTATCGACGGAGATCACTTCGCCCCTGTATTCGAAACGGGTATTGTCGCAAAGGATCACGAAGTCGCCTTTTTTGACGCGCAGAACGCCGGCGGCGTGGCGGAATTCCTCCCCCGTAACGGCGGTTACCGGCTCGATTTTATCGACAAAAAATCTTCTTTCGCTCATCGTTTCATCGCCACCGCGACCCATTCGCCGCGGCGCAGGGTCTTTATTTCCGTAAAGCCGGCGTTTTTATAAGCGTCTTTCACGAAATCCTCCTTGCTCAAAAGGATGCCGCTCAAAATAATTACGCCGTTTTCCGCCACGTTCTTTTTGATGTCCTTGGAAAAGCCGACCAAAATTTCCGCCATGATGTTGGCGAGAACGACGTCGCCCCGCAGCGTTTCGTCGTCCAAAAGATTTTTCAGTTCCGCGCGGCAGTTTTTCACGCCGTTGAGTTCCGCGTTGCGTTTCGCCGCCGTTACGGCGCATTCGTCGATATCCGTCATCAGAACGTCTTTCGCCCCCAGCAGGGCGGCGGTGATGCCGAGGATGCCGCTGCCGCACCCCACGTCGATCACGGCGCTGTCTTTTTCGACAAATTCCTGCAAAAGTTCCACGCACATCGCCGTGGTTTCGTGCTCGCCCGTGCCGAACGCCATAAAGGAATCGATCTTCACCGTCGTTTCCCCCGCTTTCGGCGCGTAATCGATCCACGCGGGGCATACGACGACTTCGCCGATGTGAAAGGGGCGGAAATGCGCTTTCCACGTTTCCACCCACGCGTCGCCTTCCACTTCCCGTTTGCCGACTTCCAGCGTGCCTACGTCCACGGCGGCGCTCTCTTTGAGCGCGCGCAGTTCCTCTTCGATCTTTTTCACGCGCGCGCCGTCTCCGGCAGGGACGTATCCCTTGCAGAGCACCGGCGCGGGGGCGAGCAGGTTTTCCTCTATGTAGTCCCACGTGCCCTTTTTTTCCCGCGAAAGGGCGATGACGTCGTTGACGTCGGAAATCGCCACGCCGTCCTCGGTATACCGCCAGAAAATATCGCCGACGAGTTCGCTGCCGAGCGAGGTGGTGCAGACCGTAATTTCCGTATATTTCATGCGTGTTTCCTCTTTCTAAAACAAAAGCCCCTTCAATAGGGGTTTTTGCCGTACATCGCTTCCATGTTCTCTTTGTAGCGGCGCATTTTGTCGCATTGCTTCACGTCGATCCTGCCGTCGAGATCCTCGATGGCTTTCTTTTGCTCCCGCGTGAGTTTCGCCGGCACTTCCACGTTGACGACGAGGTATAAATCCCCCGTCCTTCTCGGGCTGGCGATGCCCTTGCCGCGGATACAGAAGATCTTGCCGTTCTGCGTGCCTTCGGGGATCTGATAGGACACCGTGTCGTCAATCGTCGGCACGAGCACCCTGCCGCCGAGCGCCGCCGTTTTGAAAGAAACGGGCAGTTCGACGTATAAATCGAAGTTCTTCCGCGTGAAGATCTTGCTCTCTTCCACTTTGAAGAGCACGATCAGATCGCCGGCGGGCCCGCCGTTGGCGCTCGCCTCGCCGTAGCCGCGTTTGCGGATGTAACTGCCGGTATCCGCGCCGGCGGGAATATCGAGCGTAACTTTCGTATTGGCGCGGATATATCCCTTGCCCTTGCAGTCGGGGCAGTTTTCCAAGATCTTTTTGCCCGTGCCGCGGCATTCGTCGCAGGCGCGCACGTTGACCGAGCGGAATATGCCGCCGTTGCTTACGTATTTGATCTGCCCCGTGCCGCCGCACTTTTCGCATGTCTTATACGCCGTGCCGTTCTTCGCGCCCGTGCCCTTGCACGCCGCGCACGGTTCGTTTCTCGTATAGGCGATCTCCTTGCGGCAGCCCTTCGCGGCGTCCAGAAAACTGAGGCGAACTTCCACGGTGATGTCCTCGCCCTGCGTTTTCGCCTGCGCGCGCGTTCCGCCGCCGAAACCGCCGAATATATCGCCGAATATATCCTCGAAACCGCCGAAACCGGAAAATCCGCCCGTTCCGCCGTTGGAAAATCCCCCGCCGGAGAAGCCGCCGAAACCGCCCATGTTGGGATGTTCGAGTTCGAAGTCGTACTGCTTGCGTTTCTTTTCGTCGGAAAGCACTTCGTTGGCTTCGTTGATCTCCTTGAATTTTTCCGCGCATTTCGGGTCGTTGGGGTGCAGGTCCGGATGATACTGCTTGACGAGTTTTCTGTACGCGCTTTTGATCTCGTCCTGACTCGCCGTTTTGGAAACCCCTAACGTTTCGTAATAATTTTTAGCCATAAGTTCCCTTTTTACGCAAATACCGAAAGGCGGAAAACCGCCTTCCGATATGCGTTTTCAATCATTCATTTCTGAAAAACGATCAGTTCTCGCCGCCCTGATGGAATTCGGTGTCGCCGTCGTTCGGCGCGCCCTGCGCGCCCTGCGTTTGCTGATAGAGTTTCGCAAAGATCGCCTGCGTGGCGTTGGAAAGTTCTTCCGTCGCCTTCACGATGCGGTCGTTGTCGTTGCTGGCGAGTTCTTCCTTCGCCTTCTTCACGGCGTCCTCCACGGCGGCTTTGTCCTCCGCGGACAGTTTGTCGCCGGAATCCTTCACCGTCTTTTCGATGGTGAAGATCAGCCCGTCGAGTTTGTTGTGGTTTTCCACCGCCTCTTTGCGCTTTTTATCTTCCGCTTCGTACTGCTGCGCCTCTTTCACCGCCTTGTCGATATCCGCTTCCGAAAGGTTGGTGGAGGAGGTAATGGTGATCTTCTGCTCCGCGCCCGTGCCGAGGTCTTTCGCCGACACGTTGACGATACCGTTGGCGTCCACGTCGAAGGTAACTTCGATCTGCGGCACGCCGCGCGGCGCGGGGGCGATGCCCGTCAGTTCGAATCTGCCGAGCGTTTTGTTGTCCTTGGCAAATTCCCTCTCGCCCTGCAGGATATGGATGTCGACCTGCGTCTGATTGTCCGCCGCCGTCGAGAATACCTGCGATTTCTTTACCGGAATGGTGGTGTTTCTTTCGATGAGTTTCGTCGTTACCCCGCCCAGCGTTTCGATGCCGAGCGAAAGGGGCATGACGTCGAGCAGCAGAACGTCTTTCACTTCGCCGCTCAGAACGCCCCCTTGGATCGCCGCGCCGATGGCGACGCATTCATCGGGGTTGATGCCCTTGAAAGGCTCTTTGCCGGTTACTTTGCGCACCTCTTCCTGCACGGCGGGGATTCTTGTCGAACCGCCGACGAGGATGACCTTTTCGATGTCGGAATAACTCAGTTTCGCATCCGCCATCGCCTTTTTCAACGGCTCGAGGGTGGCTTCCACCAGATCCGCCGTGAGGGCGTCGAACTTCTGGCGGGTAAGATCCACGTCGAGGTGTTTCGGCCCCGTGGCGTCCGCCGTGATGAACGGCAGATTGATGTTGGTTTTCGTTACGCCGGAAAGTTCGATCTTCGCCTTTTCCGCCGCCTCTTTGAGCCGCTGCATCGCCAGTTTGTCGCCCGAAAGGTCGATGCCTTCCTTCGCCTTGAATTCCGATACGAGATAGTCGATGATGCGCTTATCGAAATCGTCGCCGCCGAGCATGTTGTTGCCGTTGGTGGCGAGCACTTCGAACACGCCGTCGCCGATCTCCATGATGGACACGTCGAATGTGCCGCCGCCGAGGTCGTAGATGATGACCTTCTGGCTCTTGCCTTCCTTATCGAGCCCGTACGAAAGCGCCGCCGCCGTCGGTTCGTTGATGATCCTCAGAACGTTGAGCCCCGCGATCTTGCCGGCGTCCTTCGTCGCCTGCCGCTGGCTGTCGGTAAAGTAAGCGGGGCAGGTGATGACGGCGTCGGTAACCGGACCGCCGAGGTAGGCTTCCGCGTCCTTTTTGAGTTTGCTTAAAATCATCGCGGAAATTTCCTGCGGGCTGTACGACTTATCGTCGATATGCACCCTGTAATCCGAACCCATGTGGCGTTTGATGGAGGTTACCGTTCTGTCGGCGTTTGCCACCGCCTGACGTTTCGCCACCTGCCCCACAAGGCGTTCGCCGTCCTTCTGAAAACCGACTACCGAAGGCGTCGTCCTGTTGCCTTCCGCGTTCGTTATTACCACCGGCTCGCCGTTTTCCATAACGGCTACGCACGAGTTTGTCGTTCCCAAATCGATACCGATTGTCTTTCCCATAATCAATTTACTCCTTTCGTCGATGTATTTCGGCTTGCCGCCGATGTTTTTTTATTTCACGGTTACGCTGACTTTCGCGTAACGCACGATTTTATCGCCTATTTTATATCCTTTCTGGAAAACCGTTTTCACGATTTCCGCCTCTTCCCCTTCTTCCGCGGGCGCCTGCATGACCGCCTCGCATTCGTTGGGGTCGAACTTTTCCCCGACGGGGTTGATCTCCGTAACGTTCTGGCTTTTGAGCATCTCTTCGAAACTTCTCAGGATCATCGCCACGCCTTCCTTCGTCTTTTCGTCGAGTTCCATGGAAAGCGCCCGTTCCAGCGTGTCCCCCACGACGAAAACCTTCGTCAGAATGTCCTTCCGCCCGTCGTCGTAAGCCTCCCTGTACAGATTGGCGTTGCGCTTTTTATAATTGTCGAACTCCGCGACGGAACGCATCCATTTATCCTTGTATTCCGCCGTTTTATCCGCCGCCTTGATCTCCTCGTTTTCCTTTTCCAGCGCCGCGGCTTTTTCCCGCAGCGCTTCGATCTCCTCTTCGGAAGGTGCAGCGGATGGCTGTTCCGTTTCCGCCGCGGCGGGATCTTCCGCCCCTAATTTCTCTTTTTCCTTTTTCTTCTCTTCTTTCATGTCGCTTTCGGTCTACTTTTTGTTGACCATATCCTCCAAAATTTTGCCCACGCCTTCCAGCACGGAAACGACTTTCTGATAATCCATCCTGAGCGGCCCGATCACGCCGTAGGTGCCCAGTTTCACGTTGCCGGCGGAATAGGTTGCCGTTACCAGCGAGCAATCGTCCGGCAGGTTCTTGTCCTCGCCGCCGATCTTGATGCTGATCTCGATGTCGTTATCCTCCGTCAGCATATCCGCGATCCTGTCGCGGCTGGTTACCACGGAAAGGAAATTTTTCACCTTGTCCGCCTCCGCGTATTCGGGATGGTTGAGGATCTTATCCTCCCCCGCCATCACCACGCCGCCGCTCTTGTCGTTGACGTAATCGGTAATGGCGTCGATAACGCGGTCGAAGATCGTGCGATAACTTTCAAACTGCTCTTCCGCTTCCAGCGACGCCGCCATCGCCTCGCCGAGGCGTTTTCCGGCGAAAGTTCTGTTCACCAGCCTGTTGGCGCTTTCGAGTTGTTCTTCCGTCATATCGGTCGGGATGGAAATGAATTTGTCCCGAATGAGCGCCCGATCGGTTACGATGAGCAAAAGCGCGGTATCTTCTTTGAAGGGAAAGATGCTGATCTTTTCGATCACGTCGTCCTCGTCGTGCGCGGCGACGGCGATGGAAGTGTAATCGGTGAGTTCCGATATGACCTTGGCGGCGTTTTTTACGACTTCTTCCATGTTGCCGCTCTGCCGAGCGAACGCCGTTTTGATCTGCGTGAGTTCCTTCCCCGTCAGTTTGCCTTTGTCCATCAGTTCGGAAACGTACAGTTTATACGCCTCGATGGAAGGCACCCTGCCGCTCGACGTGTGCAGCTGGGATAAATACCCCATTTCTTCAAGCGCGGCAAGTTCGCTGCGCACCGTGGCGGAGCTCACGTCCCGCATATAGTTCTGCGTGATGCTCTTGCTGGAAACAGGCTGCGCGTTGCTGATGTATTCATCCACCACGATCTGCAATATTTTCTTTTTTCTGTCCGAAAGTTTCATATCGCGCCCCGTTAGCACTTGAAAGTTTGCCGTGTCAGCACTCTTGCCTTCTAAGTGCCAACTTTCGAGATAATTTTACATCTATTATATGACCTTGTCAAGCGTTTTATGCGAAATTCCCAAAAAATTTTTCTTCCGCGGAAAACGCGGCCGCCCGCGCGGAATTCTTCCGTTGACAAAACGCGGCGTTCCCTGTATAATATAATATAAAAAAGGGGAAACGGGATATGGACCAGAAAAAGATTATCGCCGTGCGTTACAAAAAACATGCATGGATTTTCGTCGTGCTTTCGCTGCTTTGGCTTATCCTGTATTTTTCCGTAGAAGTGCCCAAATACGCGCAAGGGGAAGCGAACGGCTTTCTCTTTTGGTTGATAACCGTATTGATGCTCTGCTTTCTTTTCATGTCCGTTTGTATCCTGCTCGTGCCGAAAACAGCCGTCACGAAGGAGGGCGAAACGCTTGTTCTGCATGAAATTTTCCGCAAAAAGGTCATTCCCCTCGACGCGATTAAATCGTTTCCTTCGACGAAATCGGCACGTATCGGACGAGGGATTGGGAATTGGACGATTTTATCGTTGTGAAAAACGACATCCGCCCGCTCTGGATTGTCTATCAAAAGGACGGCGCGGAGAAAAAAGCCGGCGTCTCGTGCGAAAACGCCACTGCCGCCGCCATAGCGATTGAAACGCTGCTCGAAAAACGAAAGAAAAGCGACTCCGACTAAAAAACGATTTACGAAAAAAAGCGCGCTCCGCGGCGATTTGCCGCAGAGCGCGCTTTTATGATACGCTTTTACGGTATGCGAATTCAAAATCCGACCGAAAAAAATTGCGCCGCGCGGAAAATTCCGCGCGGCGCTTTCGTCCGTTATTTTTTTATTTCGTTTCCGCAAACACCTTTTTCAGGCGCGCAAAACGCGGCAGGCTGTCCTCCAGCGGCGCTTTCGCCTCCCCCTGAATGAGGGGCATGGCGTACTTCACGTATTCGTCGGAAATGTTCGTGCCGTTATCGGTGATCCATTCGAGGGGAACTTTCTTTTCGGTGTTCGCCGCAAGTTCCAGCGGCAGCAGTTTGTATTCGATCTCGTATTTGTCGCCCGCCTTCCTTTCGTAGCAGACCATCTTGTCGGTCTCGCCGGCGACCGCCGCCTCCACCGCCTTTCTGCCCGCCGCGTAAGTTTCCTCCACGTCGGTCTTGGAAGCGAGGTGCGCGCCGCAGCGCTGCATCAGGCTCAGTTCGATGCCGCGGGTCTTGAAACCCGTCTTTTCCTTGACGATGTTGGCGAGCGTCGTCGCCACGCCGCCGAGCTGCGCGTGCCCGAAACTGTCGCGCGCGCCTTCGCAAACCAGTTCGCAGATGAGTTTGCCGTTTTCGTCGTGGATCCCTTCGGAAACGACGGCGATGCACTTGTTGTTGTTCTTTTCGCAGACCCTTTTCACGTCCTCGACGAATTTATCCACGCTGAACGCAACTTCCGGCAGGTAGATGAGGTCCGCCCCCAGCCCCTTCGCGCCGGCGAGTTTCGCCGCGGCGGTCAGCCAGCCGGCGTTCCTGCCCATCGCCTCGATAACGCACACCATCGGGGTGTCGTACACCTTGGCGTCGAGGTTGATCTCCATCACCGTGGTGGCGATGTATCTCGCCGCCGAACCGTAGCCCGGGCAGTGGTCCGTACCGAAAAGGTCGTTGTCGATGGTCTTGGGCACGCCGATGACGTTGCATTCGTACCCCGCCTTCTGCAGATATTTGGAGATCTTGTTGCAGGTATCCATGGAATCGTTGCCGCCGTTATACATGAAATAACGCACGTTGTACTTTTCGAAAACTTCCAGAATGCGCTTATAATCGGTATCGTCCACGGATGCGTCTTTCAGTTTATAGCGCACCGAGCCGAGCGCGGAGGACGGCGTGTATTTGAGGAGTTCGAGTTCCTTTTTGTCCTCTTTGCCGATGTCGTAAAACCGTTCGTCCAAAACGCCCTTGATCCCGTTCGCCGCGCCGTATACCGCGGTGATCGCGTCGCTTTCCAAAGCCGCGGTGAAAACCCCCGCCGCGCTGCTGTTGATGACCGACGTGGGTCCGCCGGACTGCGCAAACATCAATGCGCCCTTCAGATTCTTCATACTGTTCTCCTTATAACCTAATGTTTTCTTTTCCGTATCGAACTCCGTCTTTACAGACCGAGGATTTTGGACGTTTCGTATAAATCCATGTCAAAGCGCTTTTCCGCGGCGAAAACCTCGTCGAAGGAAACGGCTATGATCTTGTTGTGGCGGATGCCCACCGCGCAGCTTTCCGTTTTGGAATCGCGCAGCACGTCCACCGCCTTCACGCCGAATTTGCCCGCGAGGATGCGGTCCGCCATCGTCGGCGATCCCCCCCGCTGGATGTGCCCCAGCACGGTTACTTTCGGGCCGATGCCCGTCTTTTCCTTGATGGCGGCGCAGATCTCGTCGCGGTTGCCCGCGCCCTCCGCCAGCACGATCATGTTGGAAGTTTTCCCGCGCATACGGCTCTTTCGGATGGAAGACGCGATGGCGTCGATATCGAAAGGCACTTCCGGCACCAGCACGTACTCCGCGCCGCCGGCGACCCCCGCGTACAGCGCGATGTCGCCGCAGCGGCGGCCCATCACTTCGAGAAGGGAAACGCGGTCGTGGGAGGTCATCGTGTCGCGCAGATTGTTCATCGCCCACAGCACGGTGTTCACCGCCGAATCGAAACCGAGCGTATAATCGGTATACGCCAGATCGTTGTCGATCGTGCCGGGGATCCCGACCACCTTGACGCCGAAGTTGTGCCACAGATCCACGGCGCCGCGGAACGTACCGTCCCCGCCGATGGCGACGACCCCTTCGATCCCGTACGCGGACAGCGTTTCCGCCGCCCTGCGCTGACCTTCGATCTCCACGAATTCCGGACAGCGCGCCGTCTTTAAAAACGTGCCGCCCTTGTGGATCAGACCGGAAACCGAACGGGTTTCCATCCGCGTCAGGCTGCCGTCGATGAGCCCCGCCCAGCCGCGTTCCACGCCGTACACGTCGATATTATAATAAAGCGCCGTTCTTACGACCGCCCTGATGCAGGCGTTCATGCCGGGGGCGTCTCCCCCGCTGGTCAAAACCGCAATCTTTTTCATAACCGTTCTCCCGCACAGATATTTTCAAGTGCCATTTTACCATAAATTCGCGCAAAATAAAAGCGACTGAAAGTACATTTTAAGATTTTCGCGTTATATTTTAGGATTTTTTACGGAAAAAAACGATTTCCTTTTCGCTTAAGATCCCTTTGAGTTCGGTCATCAGCCCTTCGCAGCGGCGCACTTTCGCAGACGCGGAAAAGTTTTTGCCGCTCATGTGCACGATGACGCCGATATCCCCTTCGTAACTTTCGAGGATGTCGAGCAGATCGTCGAGTTTATCCTCCTTGCCGTCGGGGACGATGAGCCCGAGAAACTCCCGTTCGGCGGGCGCGGCGGACTCCCTGCCCGCGAGTTCGTATTTTTCCAGTTTGTCGGCGACGATCTGCACCTCGTTTTCCTTGATCTGCAATCTGCCACTCACCTTGACGATCTCCTCTTCCGTAAGGAGATTCTTGTTCGCCTCGTAACTTTTCGGGAAAAACACGCAGTCGATCTGCCCGTAGATGTCTTCCAACTTGATCACGCCCATATTGTCCCCACGCTTGGTGGTCTTGCGCTCCGCGGAAACGATGATCCCCCCCACGGTAACGTGCGCGCCGTCTTTGATCTCGGTATACGTTCTGTTGCCGTCCTCGTCCTCGTCGTAATATTCCAGCAGGGAGGTATTGAAACCCGTCTTGGAAAACACGTCCATATAATCGCTCAGGGGATGACCGGTAACGTACACGCCGAGCACCGCCTTTTCCTTGGACAGTTTGACCTGCGAAGGATATTCCCCCACGTGCGGATAATCGACGGTGAAGGCGTCGTCCTCCTTGATGATGTCCCCGAACAGGCTCATCTGCGCGCTGTTTTTCTGTTTGTTGATGGCGGAAGCGCGGTCGAGCACCTCCTCGTAAACGGCGATGTTTTCCGCACGGGTGTGGCCGAGGGAATCGAAGGCGCCGGCGTAAATGAGGTTTTCCACCAGCCGCTTGTTGAGCCCCAGCGGCGTGCAGCGCATGGCGAAATCTTCCAGCCCCTTGAACGCGCCGCCGCGGTCGCGTTCCTCCACGATGGAAGCGATGATGTTTTCGCCGACGTTTTTGATGGCGGCGAGCCCGAAACGAATGCCCGCCCCTTCGCAGCGGAAATCGCCGATACTCCTGTTGATGTCGGGGGGATATACCGGCACGTTGCGCGAGCGCAGATACATTAAATATTTCGTGATCTCCTCGATCTTCGTGATGCGGTTATTCAAGATCGCCGCGAGGAACTGGTTGGGATAATATTTTTTCAGATACGCCGTCTGATAGGCGAGCACGGCGTACGCCGCGGCGTGGGATTTGTTGAACGCGTATTTGGCGAAATCCGCCATGCGGTCGAAGATCTTGACCGCCACGCCCTCCGGCACGCCGCGCGCCACGGCGCCGTCGATCTTGCGCCCCTTGTCGTCCACGCCGCCAAAAACGAAGATCTTTTTCTGCCGCTCCATCTCCTCCACGTTCTTCTTCCCCATGGCGCGGCGCACGATATCCGCCTGCCCGAAGGAAAAACCGCCGAGGTTGCGGCACACTTCCATGACCTGTTCCTGATAGATCATCACGCCGTAGGAATTGGAGAGGATCGGCTCCATCAGCGGGTGGTCGTAAACGATGGTTTCCGGATTGTGCTTGTAGCGGATATAATCGGGGATGGAATCCATCGGCCCCGGGCGGTAGAGGGAAATGCCCGCGATGATGTCCTCGAAGGTCGTCGGCTTCAGATCGCGCATAAAGCGTTTCATCCCCGGGCTTTCGAGCTGGAACACCGCGTCGGTATCCCCCGCGCCGATGAGTTCGTATGTGCCCTGATCCTCGTAACCGATTTCATGGAAATCGAGTTCCCGCCCCGTCGTTTCCTTAACGTAAGTAACCGCTTTCTTTACGTCGGTCAGCGTGATGAGCCCTAAAAAGTCCATTTTCAGCATGCCGAGCTGCTCGACCTGCTTCATGTTGAACTGCGTGGTGATGTCGTCGCCGTTTCTTTGCAGCGGCACGTTGTCGGCGATGGGTTTCGCGCAGATGACCACGCCCGCCGCGTGCATCGACGTGTTGCGCGGCAGCCCTTCCACTTTGATGGCGACGTCGATGATCTTCCTGAGGTTGGGGTCCTCGTCGTAGAGTTCTTTCAGTTCCTTCACGCCGACGTTTTCGCCGTCCTTCGTGAGTTTTAAGCCGAGGCTTTCCTCGATGGTCGATTTGCCGTCCATCAGTTTGGTAATCCTGTCCACGTCCGCATACGGGATGCGGAACACCCGCCCCACGTCCTTGATGGCGGCTTTGGCTTTGAGCATACCGAACGTAACGATCTGCGCCACCTTGTCCGACCCGTATTTGCGGCGCACGTATTCCACCACCTCGCCGCGGCGCTCGTCGGAAAAATCGATGTCGAAATCGGGCATGCTGACGCGCTCGATGTTCAGAAACCGCTCGAAAACGAGGGAATATTTCAGCGGATCGACGTCGGTGATGCCCATGCTGTAAGCGATGATGCTGGATACGCCGCTGCCACGCCCCGCGCCGACGGGTATATCCACGCTCTTGGCGTAATTGATGAAATCCCACACGATGAGATAGTAATCGATATACCCCATGGTGTGGATGGTATTGAGTTCGTAATCGAAGCGCTGGCGGATCTCTTCCGTGATCACGGGGTAGCGTTTTTTCAGCCCCTCTTCCGCGATCCCTTTCAAAAAATCATAGGAACTCTGCCCGTTATCCGGCGTATAGCCGGGGATGAGGGAATTATCGCGGACGGGTTCGCATTTCGCGTTCAGATCGAACACCTCTTCCTCCGCGCATTTTGCGGCGATCTCCAGCGTCGTTTCGAGCGCCTCGGGCAGATCGGGGAAGACCGCGGCCATCTCCTCGGGAGATTTCATGTACATCTGATCGGAATTCATCTTCATGCGGTTAGGGTCGTCCATCGTCTTTTTCGTGCTGATGCACATCACGACGTCCTGAATCTCCGCGTCCTCCCGTTCGGCGTAATGCACGTCGTTGGTGGCGACGAGTTTGATGCCCGTTTCCTTGGAGAGTTTTACGATCATGGGATTGATGTATTTCTGCTCTTCCAGACCGTGGTCCTGAATTTCGAGATAAAAATCCTCCCCGAAAATCTCCTTCATGGAGAGCGCGAACTTCTTCGCCCCCTCGTAATCGTTGCGGAGCAGCAGTTTCGCCACCCTGCCCGCAAGGCACGCCGAAAGGCAGATGAGCCCTTCGGAATGTTCCCGCAAAAGTTTATAATCGATCCGCGGCTTGTAATAAAAACCGTCCACGTAAGCGACGGAATCGAGTTTGACGAGGTTTTTATACCCCTTTTTGTTTTTGCACAGCAAAATCAGGTGGTCGGTATCGTCCCGCCCCGCCTTGTTGGTATAATCGTCGCACGCGTACATCTCGCAGCCGATGATCGCCTGCATGCCGAGTTTTTTCCCTTCCTCCGCAAAGGTCAGCGTGCCGAACATGTTGCCGTGATCGGTGATCGCCACCGCCTTCATGCCCTTCGCCTTGGCGACTTTAAAAACCTCTTTCAGCCGCGTGGCGCCGTCCAAAAGGGAGTATTCCGTATGTAAATGCAAATGTACAAAATCGCTCATATCCTTTATCCGTTCGTTTATTTTCCGCCTTTTTCCAACTCCGTCAGTTTTCTGAGCCTGTGATTGAGACAGCTTTTCGTGATGCCCAGCCTGTCGGCGAGTTCCTGCAGCGTGTCCTCTGCGTATTCCCGCCGCGCCAGCGCCGTTTCCCGAAGGGGCGCTTTGAGTTTGTCGAGTTCCCCGCGCGCGATGAGCGCGTCGATGGCGGCGATGGATTTTTCCGCCGCGTCCACCTGCTTGGTTACGTTGGCGAGATCGCAGTTTTTTTGGCGGTTGGCGCTCGCCATCACTTCCTTTTCGATCATGATCTCCGTGATTTTCAGCACGGCGCGCGGCGCGCCGACGAACGCCAGAAAATCCTTGATCTCCTCCGCGCTTTTCAGGTAGGGCCCGAAACTGCCCCTGCGTGCGGCGATCTTGGCGTGAAAGCCCAGCGAATTAAGCGCTTTTTCCACGTCGCCGGCGAGTTCCGCGTTGGAGAACGCAAAGCCCAGATGATAGCCGGTGGAAGAGCCTTCCCCGTGGCGTTTGGGAACGGTGATGCTGCCCGCCCCCACGAACGCGCCCCTCAAAAACGCGCGCTTATCCTCCGCGCCGTCGATCATTTCCCCCGCGCCGAAGCGCACGCCTTCCTTCGTCAAAACACCGAGGGCGGAAAGGATCTGCGCCGCCCGCTCCCCCGAACAGGAAAAGAAAAGCCTGTCCTTTTTGTTGAGGGCGTCCGCCCGTTTTTCCCCTTCCCCGATCTCGCAGGAAAATTCCGCGCGGAAGAGTTTTGCCGCGCACTTCGCCGCGCCGGCGCTTTCGGTGGAAAATTCAAAACCGAATCTGCCGCCGGCGATGGTGAGCGAGCCCGCCGCGCGGATAAAGCCGGCAAGATACGCCCGCCTGTGCTCCGCCGGCGGTTTCGCCGTCAGTTCTTCTTTTATGTCGGAAGTAAAACTCACCCGTGTTTCTCCTTATACGCGCGGAAACGGAATTGCGGCAGCCTGCCGTCGATGTTGTCGATCCGCCTTTCGTCCAGCCCCGTGCGGGCGATCAGTTCCTCCGCCAGCGAGATCTCCCCCACGCGGGCGGGGGAATGGGCGTCGCTGCCGATGACGAAGCGTGCGCTCGTCTTGGCGGCGATGTCGGCAAGTTCTTCGTCGCGCAGATGCGTCTTTTTGGCGTTGATCTCGATATACGTGCCGTAATCGGCGGCGGCTTTCGCCACTTCCGCCGCGTCGGCGAACACGCAGAAATTGAGGTGCGTGATGACGTCCACGGGATTGTTCCTGATGACCTCGATATAGGTTTTTGTGGTGCGCCTCACGAGGGAAGACGTGGGGCTCATTTTCAGAAAACTGCGGCCGTAATTGGGCAGATAGAGTTTCAGCATCGCCCCCGCGCCGCACAGCACGAATTTATGAAAGCCGGCAAGGAAAATATCGAAATCGCCGTAATATTTTTCTTTGAGATCGGTTTTGCCGCTCTCCGATATGATATTCGCTTCGATGCCGCAAAGCGTCTTTACGCCGCAGGTTTCGTTCGCCGCGGCAACGTCCCGTTTAAGATGCGGGAGTTTATGTTTTTTCAGCCCGAACGCGGGGTGGTTGAACCCGTGGTCGGTTACGGCGACTTCCTTCAAACCGCGCGCCTTTGCCGCCAGCGCGTTGTCGGCAACGCCGCCCTTGCCGTGGGAATACGTCGTATGCGTGTGATAATCCGCCGTCAGTATCATCAGAATTCACCCAGATAGCGCACCTCCTCGCAAAGCGTAACGCCGAAGCGCGCCTTCACCTTTTTCTTTATGTATTCGATCAGTTCCCGCGCGTCCGCCGCCGTCGCGTTCCCCCTGTTGACGATGAAATTGGCGTGCACGCCGCTCACCGCCGCGCCGCCGACGGCGCAATTTTTCAGCCCCGCGCGCTCGATCAGTTCCCCCGCGAAATAGTCCTTGCCGTTTTTGAAGGTCGAACCGAACGTGCGCCCTTCCGGCTGGCGTTCCCGCCGCATGGCGCGGATGCGCTCCGCAAGCCGCCCGTCGAACCCCTTGCGCAGGGAAAATTCCGCGGCGAATACCGGCAGCGCGCTGCCGAAAACGCTGCAGCGGTAGGAAAAGCCGCATTCTTCCGCAGGCAGTTTCTTTACGCCGCCGTCGACGGCGTACACCGCGCGCAAGACGGAAGAGATCTCCCTGCCGAACGCCCCCGCGTTCATCGCCGCCATTCCCCCCACGCTCGCGGGGATGCCGCTTAAAAACTCCGCGCCGCCGAGATCGTGCAGGCGGCAGAATTCCAACAGCCGCGCCGCGCTTACGCCGCACTCCGCATAGACGGCTCCGCCGCCGCAGGAAATCGCGTTCATCTTGGCGGTGAAAACCGCAACGCCGTCAAACCCCCGATCGGAAACGAGCACGTTGCTGGCGCAGCCGAGCACCGCGAGGGGCTCTCCTTCCCGCTTCGCCGCCGCGATGCAGGCGGCGAAAGAAGCGGCGTTTTCGGGGAAAAAGGCGTATTTCGCCCTTCCTCCCGCGCCGAACGCCGTGCGCTCTTTTAAAGGAAAATCCCTCAGACAAAATTCGCCGAGCGACGCCGAGCCCAGATCTTCGATCATTTTTTCCTTACCTCTATTTTACTATACTTTGAACTTTTTAACAAGACTATACGAGAAGATTTTTTATTTTTTTCAGCGCGTCGGCGTCGCCTTCCGCCGCCCGCCGCGCGTTTTCGGAAAATTCCTCGTAAACCGCCGCGGGCGTGAATACCGATATGCCCTTGAAATCCTTTTCCGCCTGCATGGCGTTCAGCCCCTCCGCCCCGTACGCGGGCGCGATATACGGCGAAAGCATCCCGATCGACGGCAGTTTTCGCTGCACGCTGTCGCTCAGAACGTAATCGATAAAGGTTTCGGCATAATATTTCTTTTCGGAAGATTCCGCCGTTACGGAAAAATACTGATGCAGATCGTTATACCCCGCAAGCGGCGTGATACAAACGGTTTCCCCCCGCGCGTTCAGCCGGTTTACGTCCCTCTGGGTGCCGACGAGGATATCCGCCATGCCCCCGACAAACCGGTAATACGCGTCCAACGGCGCTTTTTCCGCCGCGTTTTCCAAAACAAAGCCGCTTTCCGCCAGCGCGGCGTAGGGTTGGGTGTATTCCCCCTTGGACACGACTGCGTTTTTTAAGATTTTATCCTGCGGCAGTTCCCCGCGCGAGAGGATCGCATAGCCGCCGCGGCACCACGGCACGGCGTAAACCTTGCCGTCCAGCGTGCCGAAAGGGCTCTTTTTTTCCGTGGCGATAGGGGAAAAATTACGCACTTCCACCCCGTAGCCGTAGGAAACGGCGTCGGGATACTCCCCCGCAGCCATGCGTTCGGAAGCGGTTTCGGCGGTCATCGGCGTTACCATCACGAACACGCCGGCGCGGGTCTTTTCGAATTCCGCCGCGCGTTTGAGCAAAAACTCCGCCCGCGAACCGACGCCCCCTTCGAAACTGTCGATATGCCAGAGTTCCACGATGCATTTGTAATTTTCCGCTCCGCCGAATTTCCTTTCGGAATACCCCGCGCGCGGCAGGGCGAAACAGAAGGCGAACGCCAGCGCCGCCGCGCAGAAAAACACGCCCGCCGCCCCCTTGAAAAACGACCTTTCCGGCAGAAATTTTTTCCGTTTTTTCTCCGGTTTTTTCTCTTTATTTTTTAAAAAGAGATTTTCTTCGCGTTTTGCCATCGTTTATATATATTTCGTTTCCGGCGGCAAAATGCAGAAATTTCCGGAAATTCGGTATTGACAGCGCCGTTTGCGTATAGTATACTGTATATAGAAGCGCAAGGCTTCAAAAAGGAGATAGAAAAATGTTTGAAAGATCCGACAAGACTCTCCCCCTGCTGCGCCTGACGATCGGCATCCTGCTTATCGTGCTGAGCGTGCTCTACCTCGTTCTCGGCATCGTCGCCTGCGTGAACGGGGCGGCGTTAAACGGCGTACTCTACATTTTCGCCGCGCTGGCGCTGCCCGTCGTCGGCTGGGTGATCCTCTCGTTTACCCTCGCCTGCGCCGCGGACGTCAAGATCATCCGCAACAAACTGTACGGCGAAAGCAACGCCCCCATCGCCGAATATTTCACGGCGGCGTATAAAGAGGGCGAAAACGCGCCGCTGAACGCAAACGACAACCTCGGCCCGATGCTGGAAAATTTGAAAAAGATGAAAGAACTGCTCGACGGCGGCGTACTGACGAAGGAAGAATTCGACGCGCTGAAAAAGAAGTATCTCGGCGATATATGAGCATATGCGGCGTATGAACATCCGTAACGGCTGTGCATATCTGTAAAAAAACGGCTTGTTTTACCACGTATGCGCAAGCGTTTGCCGTAAAAAAGACAAAAAAACGTTCCCGTTTTTCGGGAACGTTTTTTTCCTCCGCGTTTTACGCGATCTGTTTTTTCACGAATTTCGGTCTGCCGCCGCGCTTTACCACGTCCGCGTCGATGACGACCTTTTCGAGATCGTCTTCGGAAGGGATCTCGTACATGGTGTCGAGCATGATATTTTCCAAGATCGTCCTCAGCCCGCGCGCGCCCGTTTTGAGCGCGATGGCTTTTTTGGCGATCTCCCGCACGCCGTCGTCGGTGATCTCGAGATCGACGTGGTCCATGCCGATGAGTTTTTTATACTGCTTGACGAGGGCGTTCTTCGGCTCGGTGAGGATGTTGACCAGCGCGTTTTCGTCGAGCGGCGCAAGCCCCACCGTGATGGGCACCCTGCCGACAAATTCGGGGATCAGCCCGAACTGGATGAGATCCTGCGGCTGTATGTCGTTGAGATAGGCGTAACTTTCCGTCTTGGCGTCGCTCACGCTGCCGCCGAAGCCCAAAGAGGATTTTTCCTTGCGTTTCTGCACGATCTTATCCAGCCCCACGAAGGCGCCGCCGCAGATGAAGAGGATATTCGTCGTATCGATGCGGATGCATTCCTGCTGCGGGTGCTTTCTGCCCCCCTGCGGCGGCACGCTCGCCACGGTGCTTTCGATGATCTTCAAAAGCGCCTGCTGCACCCCCTCGCCGGAAACATCCCGCGTGATGGAAACGTTTTCGCTCTTGCGCGCGATCTTGTCGATCTCGTCGATATACACGATGCCGCGCTGCGCCCGTTCCACGTCGTAATCGGCGTTCTGGATGAGTTTCAGCAAGATGTTTTCCACGTCCTCGCCCACGTAGCCCGCCTCCGTCAAGGTGGTGGCGTCTGCCACGGCGAAAGGCACGTCTAAAATTTTGGCGAGCGTTCTCGCCAGAAGGGTCTTTCCGCTGCCGGTCGGCCCGAGCAGCAGAACGTTGCTCTTTTCCAGTTCCACGCCGTCCTTGTTGTCGGGCGCGGCGCTGATGCGTTTATAGTGGTTGTAAACGGCAACGGAAAGCACGCGCTTCGCCTGATCCTGCCCCACGATGTAATCATCCAGCCGCGCCTTGATCTCGGAAGGCTTCAAAAGTTTCACGTTTGCGCCCGTCTTCATTCTCGCGCGGGCTTCGAGGATCTGTTCGCGGCAGTTTTCCACGCACTCGTCGCAGATGCAGATCCCGTTGGGCCCCACGATGAGTTCGCGCACCTTTTCCTTGGGTCTGCCGCAAAAAGAACAAATTACTTCCTTATCTTTCATTCAATTCTCCGTTTTTCCGCCGTCCGCAGACTTTACGGGCGCTTATCGAATATTTCGTCGATCAGCCCGTATTCCTTCGCCTCCGCCGCGGATAAATAATTGTCCCTGTCGGTATCCCGTTCCACCGTTTCATAATCCTTGCCGGTATTGCGGGAGAGTATTTCATTGAGTTTTTTCTTGGTTTTCAGGATGTGATCCGCCTGAATTTTAATATCCGACGCCTGCCCCTGCGCGCCGCCGAGCGGCTGATGGATCATCACTTCGCTGTTGGGCAGGGCGAACCGCTTGCCCTTTGCGCCGCTGGAAAGCAGAAACGCGCCCATGCTCGCCGCCAGCCCGATGCAGATGGTCTGCACGTCGCACTTGATGTAGTTCATCGTGTCGTAGATCGCCAGCCCCGCGGAAACGCTGCCGCCCGGCGAATTGATGTACAGACAGATGTCCTTGGAAGGATCTTTCCCTTCGAGATAGATCAGCTGCGCCACGACGGTGTCCGCCACGGCGTCGTTGATCTCGCCCGTGAGGAAAATGATCCTGTCCTCCAGCAATCTGGAATAGATGTCGTAACTTCTTTCGCCCTTGCCCGTCTGTTCCACGACGTACGGGATCACGGTGTTTTTAATCATATTTCCCTTCCTTACGGTGTTATTCGATGGTGTTCGCGCTCTTCAAAAAGTCGAACAGTTTGCCGATGACGATTTCGTTTTTGACGTAATCCGTGCGTCCGGCGTTCTCCTTCTTGTAATCCTCGACGGATTTGTTCTGCGCCTCGGCGTTTTCCCTGATCTTGTTTTCCACTTCCTCGTCGCTCGCTTCGATCTTCTCTTCCGCGATGATCTTTTCGATGACGAGCTGCTGTTTTACGAGTTCTTTCGCCTGTTCGGCATAGCCCTTGCGGTATTCTTCCATGCTCATTTTGGCGTATTTGAGATAATCTTCCAGCCTGAGCCCCTGATACATCAGGCGGTATTCCATCTCCTGCACCATGTTGTCGATCTGGTGTTCGACGAGGGCGTCGGGGATCTCCGTTTCCGCTTTTTCGGTAACGGCTTTGACGATTTTATCCTCCAACTCCCGTTCGGCGCGTTTTTCGTTCGCTTCCTGCATGCGCTTTCTCGTTTCCGCCTTGAAGGCTTCCACGCTTTCGGCGCCGTCGGCGTCCTTGATGAATTCGTCGGTGATCTCTGGCAGTTCCTTCTTCTTGATCTCGTGCAGTTTGATGTGGAAAACGGCGTCCTTGCCCTTCAAGTCTTCCGCATGGTAATCTTCGGGGAATTTCACGTTGATGTCGCGTTCCTCGCCGATCTTCATGCCGACGATCTGCTCTTCAAACCCCGGGATGAAACTGTTGCTGCCGAGTTCCAGATTCTGCTTTTCCGCGGTGCCGCCGGCGAACTTCACGCCCCCCGTGCTGCCGCTGTAATCGATGACGACGGTATCGCCGTTTTCGGCGGCGCGGTCCTCCACGTTCACCATTCTCGAATTTCTTTCCTGCAAACGTTTCAGGGCGTTATCCACGTCCTCGTCCTTAACATTATACTCAACTTTTTCGAACTTTATACCCTTGTACGCGCCCAACTTGACGTCGGGTTTCACGGGAACCGTCGCCACCAGCGTGATGCCGTCCTCGCCGATGTTCTCCACGTCGAGAGAGGGGCGGCCCACCGCCTCGATGGAGGGTTCTTTGCCGAGGATCTCGAAATAATATTTGGGGAACGCCTCGTTGACGGCGTCCTCGAAAAACAAGCCTTTGCCGTAGGTGTTTTCCAGAACGCGCATCGGCACCTTGCCCTTTCTGAACCCGGGCAGGGAATATTTGCCCTTGGTTTTATTATACGCGTCCGTCTGCGCCGCGCTCCATTCCGCCGCGTCCAAAGTGATGGAAATTTTAACCGTACTCTTTTCGGCTTTTTCAAATTTGTAATTCATATTTTTCTCCTGCTCTTTAAATTCTAAACTATTCTATCATAAATGATTGCAAAAAGCAAATTTTTTACTTTACTTTTAAAAATTCTTCGTGTTTGTCGGGATCGACGGTAACGGTGGAAAATTCCGAATAGATCCAGAACCCGAGCGGCGACTTCGGGGGCTTTTTCACGTTTTTCTTTTCGGTATAATCGACGTCGATCTTCGTGCCCTGCCGCCCCGCGGAAAAATAGGCGCAGATCTCCGCCGCCGCCCTGACGACGCTTTCATCCGCCTTTTTTTCCCGCACTTCCACCACGACGTGGGCGGAATGATACCGCTTGGCGTGCAGCCATATATCCTTCCCCCGCGCGGAGGAGGTAATGAAATCGTTTTCCGCGTTGCTGCGCCCCGCGCGCACGGTGAACCCGCCGATTCGGTACTCCCAACCCGCCGAAGGGGGCGTTTTCTTTTTTTTGCCTTTCGGCGGGTTTTTTATCTTCAGAAAACCCGCCGCCGCAAGTTCGCTTTCCACGAATTTCAGCGCCGCGGCGTCCTCCGCCAGCGCGATCTCGCTGTAAAGCGACTTCACGTATTCCAATTCCGCAAGCGTCTCTTCCTTCTGCGGCGCGACTGCCTTTAAGGTACGCTTTTGCTTGTTGTAGCGTTTATAGAATTTCTGCGCGTTTTCCTGCGGGGTGAGATTGACGTCGAGAGGAATGGAAATCTCGGGGCAGTTTTCCGCGTAAAAGTTTTCGCAGACGAGCGTTTTATCCCCCCTCTTCGCCCGCCATACGTTGGAAAGGATCAGATCGCCTTTGATCTTGTCCTGTTCCAGATCCTTGCAGTCAAGCTGTTTTTCCAAAATGATCTTCAACCGCTTTTCGTACTTTTTTTCTTCCTTTTTCACACATTCCGTCAGGCGGTTTTTCAACGCGGCGAACGCGCCCGCGCGTTCCTTTTCCTCGAAATACCCCCGCTCCGCCTCGTCCACGGAAGGGAAAAAGCGATATTCCCCGCCGAGGCTCTCATAGGGGCGCACGAAAAAATCCTCCGCCCCCTTTTCCGTGTAGCGCACGCACGGCTTTTTTTCTTCGGAAAACAAAAATTCCCCGATAAAGCGGTAGCAGCGTTCCGCCGTTTTCATATCGAAAGCCCCCGTTTCCCCGAACCGGTAAGCGATCTCCTCCGCCGTGCGGAAGGACAGCCCCGCGACGGTTTCAAACAAAAATTTGCCGAGGTCCCCCCCGCCGAACGCCGCCAGCGCCCCCGCGAGGCGCGCGTCGTTTGGGGCGAATTTTTCCTGCGCCGGCGGAAAGCGGTATTCCAGCCCCGCGATGAGGGGGCGGCGGGCGGCCTCCCCGATATCCGCCGTCTTCATCGCGCCGAGCACCTTGCCCCTTTCCGTTAAAACGACGTTGCTGTATTTGCCCATCACTTCGGCGTACAGCGTCTTTTTCGCCCCGCCGAACAGTTCGTCGTACACGGAAAAATCGAGGGCGATCACCCTGTCGAACCCGACAAGGGAAACGCTTTCCAGCACCGCCCCCGAAAGGTGCTTTCTGAGCAGCATGCAGAAATTGAAAGCGACGGGCGGGTTTTCCTTTTCCGCCGAGGCGGTGCATACCCGCGCCGCCGCCGCGTTCGCCGAAAGGACGATCTTCCTCCGCGCGCCGCCGGCGTAGACGTCGAGATAAACCTCGTTTTCCGTCGGCTGGGCGATTTTATTGACCCTGCCGCCGGCGAGCATTGCGCAAAGTTCCTTTGCCTGATGATATAAAGCGTATGCGTCCTGCGGCATATCAGTTTCCTCTTTTTATTTCTATCGTTTTTCCGTCGAGATAGGCGAGCGCGCCACCAGCGAAATGCAGCACGACGCGCCGCGCCGTAAGCCGCTGTTTTTTCGCTTTCAGCGCGCGGTTCACGCTTTCCGCGCCGTATTTTCCGTCCCCGATGACGAAATGCCCGTAAAACGCCAGATGCGCGCGGATCTGGTGGGTCTTTCCCGTAACGAGCCTGACTTCCAGAAGGCTTGTCCTTTCCCGTTTTTCCAGCGTTTTATATTCCGTTACGACGGGAACGGAATTCGGAACGGGCGTTTTGTAAATTTTCACCGACGAGGCGGCTGCGTCCTTGACGAGATAGTCGCGCAAAACGCCGCAGTCGGGTTCAAACGACCCGTATACTTCCGCAAGGTAATATTTTTCGAAGGCGCGCGTTTTAAAACCGTGCAGCAGTTCCTTTTCCGCCGCCTTGTTTTTGGCGAAGAGCATCACGCCGTCGGTATTCGTATCGAGCCGATGGATGAAATACGTTTCCCCGCGGCGGGAAAGTTCCTCGAAAAGCGCTTCGCTTTCCACCCCTTTTCGCTTATCGACGGCGAGAAGGTTTGCATCCTCGTAGAGCACGGTATGGGTGGGGGCGGCGTCGACATACGCGGCGATCTTATCCCCCGCCCGTACGGCGACGTCCTTCCCCACGCGGACGCCGTTGACCCTGACGTCCCGCCGCCGCAGCGCCTTCTGCGCAGCGGCGTACGGCACGCCGTTTTCCGCAAGCAGTTTAACGACGCCGACCGTTTTTGTACTTACAATTTCCACCATGGCATTTTCCGCAGTTTTTACAAGTTTTTCCTTTCATGAGCAAGGCCGCCGCGACGACGCACCCCGCCGCCGCGGCGGCGGTGCACCACGCGCTGTGCAACGCGAAAAAATACGCCGCATATCCCGCAAGCAGCCCGACGGCGAACATCCCCGCCCCGACGGCCGCAGCCCGCTTCCGCCCGATCTCCCTGCGGACGGCGGCAAGCGCGGAAAGACACGGCGTATACAGGGCGAAGAACGCTAAAAACGCCAACGCCTGCGCCGGCGTGAACAGCGCGCCTATATCCCCGCCGCAGAGCATCGCCAGCGTGCCCGCCACCGCCTCTTTGGCGAAAATGCCGCTCAGAAGGGAAACGGATACCCGCCAGTCTGTGATCCCCATCGGGTAAAAGAGAACTTTGATCCCCTTGCCGATCAGGCAGAGCATGCTGTTTTCCGCCGCGCCGACGTAGGCAAGCGAAAAGGAAAAGTTGCTCAGAAACCAAAGCGCCGCCGTTACGGCGAGAATGACGCCCCCGACTCTTATTATAAATTGTTTCGCGCAATATAGCAAGGCTTTCACGAGTTTTTTTGCGCCGACCCGCCGCAAATCGGGTATTTCCATGATAAATTGCGCCTTTTGGCGGTAAACGGTTTTGCTGAGCGCGGCGGAAATCAGACACGCCGCCGCCAGCCCGCCGAGGTAGATGAGCGCCAAGAGCATCGGTTTCGCAAAGGGAAAGACGGCGTTTATCACCGTTACATATACCGGCAGCCGCGCCGAACAACTGACGAAGGGCAGCAGCAGGACGGTTTTCTTTTGCAGGGATTTATCCTCCATCGAGCGGGTGGAAAGCGCCGCCACCGCGGTGCACCCGTAACCGGAAAACAGGGAGAAAAACGCCCTGCCGTTGAGCCCGAGTTTTTCAAAAAAACCGTCGGACATAAAGGCGAAACGCGCCATCAGCCCGCTTTCTTCCAAAGCCGTGAGGAACAAAAAGAGCGTCAGAAGCTGCGGCAGAAAGGAAAGGACGGAAAACGCCCCGCCGATCACGCCGTCGCAGATCAGCGAAACGAGCCATGCCGGCGCGGCGGAAAGCGCCCTTTCCGCCGCGCCTTCCAGAAGGGAAAACGCGCCCTTCAGCAGTGCGAGCAACGCCGCGGCGGGGGAATACGCGCCGAACGCGGCGTAAAAGGCAAGCGCGATCGTCAGCGCAAACGCCGCCGCCGCGCCGACGGGATGAAAAAGCGCTTTATCGAGCATGCCCGTCTTCCCCGCGGGGGCGGTATACGCGCCCTGCGCCGCGGCGAGATCGGGAGCCCCTTGGGCGTAACCGGAAAAAGAACCGCCGAAAAAAGGCTTTTCCGCGCCCCGCGCGCCGGCGTTCCGCCCCGCCGCGCCGGCTTTTTCCCCTCCGTCCGCCGGCGCGCGCAAGGCAAAAAGAAATTCCGCGAGCGGTTTTACCGATTTTTTATCGTTCGCGTCGACGGCGAACACCTTCCTTTTGAGGGCGCGCTCCATCGCAGCGGTATCCAGCCTGCCGCCGCGGCGGAGAAACTCGTCGTAAAAGGTGAATACGACGACGGCGCGGCGGCTTTTCAGCAGTTTTTCCGCACCTTTCAGCCCCCGCGCGACGTCGTGCGCGGAGATCGCGCAAACGTACAGGGCTTCGGGATGCGCGTTGATGAAATCGCGGGTGATCTTCTCTTCCGGCGAGGTCGCCGCCGTGCCGTAAATGCCGGGCAGATCGTACACGCGCTGCCCCGTTTCCAGCCGGCGCGACGCTGCCGCCACCGTTACGCCGTGCCAGTTGCCCGTCCGTTCCTCCGCCCCCGTAAGCGCGTTGAAAAGGGTGGTTTTCCCCGCGTTGGGAAATCCGACGAGGGCGACGGTATCCGCGGCAAGAACGCCTTCCGACGCCGCGCGGCAGGCTGCGTCAGATTTCAACTTCCGCCTCCACAAAACGGGCGGCGTCTTTGCGCATCGCCACCGCCGCGCCGCCGACCCGCACCAAAATCGCGCCGTTGAGGGGGGCTTTCCGCTCCACCCGCACCGTATTGCCCGCGCAGATCCCCATACTTTCCAGCCGCGCGCGGACGTCCCCGCCCACGGCGACGATCCTCAGCGTATCGCCGATGTTCGCTTCGCTCAGTTTCATAGTTCATTGTATGAAACGCGCCCGCAAAAAATACGCCGCCGAAAGCCTTTTTTCCGCCGCGGGATCTTCGCCGCGTCCGAAAAAAAACAGCGGTTTTGCAATGAAAAAAACCGCGGGGCGGTATGCATTTGCATCATACCGCCCCGCGGTGCGTTTTTTCAAAAAACGGTTTATGATTTTTTAGCCTTCCCGTCGCTCTGCGCCGCGGCAGTCTCGTCCTTCGGTTTGATGCACAAAATCACGATGATGCCGATGAGCGCCAGCGTGCCGATGCTCAAAAATACCAGCGACCAGACGTTGTTTAAGAACCAGTTGTCCTCGTTGGGCACGACGCGCGTCGGCGCGGTGAGCGCGCTGATGGTCGTTTCCGCAGACGCGGACTTGACGCTGCCTTCCCCGTACACCGTCAGGCGGATCTTGTAATATCCCGTTTCCGCGGGCGTGAAGGTGAGGCTGCCGTCGTAAGCGAATTTCGCGTACTTGTCGTAACTTTCCTCATCCTCTTCCTCGTCGAGTTCGGAAGAGGCGGGGATTTCTTCGTATTCGCCGTCCTCCGTAGCCGAATAGAACAGTTGATATTCCTTGATGGGCGAACGGGCTTTCACCTCGAAATCCGCCGCCGTGTAAACGATGCCTTTATACGCCTTTTCCTGCCCGCCCTTGGCTTCCGTTACGGTGATGGGCGCATCGTCGTACACTTCGAAACTGAAAGCGAAATTCTTTTCGCTGCCGGTAACGGAAACGTCCGCGGCGGAAGCGTTCTCCTTTGCGGCGTACACCTTGATCTCGGGAAGGAACGCGTTATCGTCGTCAACGACGGCGTCCCTGTCCATCTCGTTGCCGTTCTCGTCCTCAAAGAGCACATAGAACTGATATACGCCCGCGCTGTTCACGGGGATCCGGAAGGAGGACGTGCTCGTCCAGTCGGACGTCCTCGTGCGGTACCAAACGGTATAATCGAGATCGTCGTAGCCGGTCAGATTGTCCTTGACGATGGATTCCATCGAGGGCAGATCGAGATAATTGCCCGAACCGATGCGGATGGAATGATCGCCGTCCCTCGTCGCGTCGTAAAGGGCGCTGAGGAAAGAGGCGAGCGTTTCCGCTTTCGCCGAAACTTCCGGCGCCGCGGAAAGGGCGGCGTCGTCCGCGGCGACGCTCTTTACCGTAAAACTGCCGAGCACTTCGTCGGCTTCGTCGCCGCTGCCTTCGACGACGATGTCGAAGGAAACTTCCGTATTCTGCGCCTTGACGCGCACCGTTTTTGTGGAAGAATCGTTGTCGTAAGCGAGGAACGCTTTATCCTCTTCGGCAACCGCGATCTTGAACGCGGAGGAAGAATGGGGCGCGTCTATGGAATATTCCGCGGGTACGACGGAGTAATCGACAAAGGGAAGTTTCACGACGGCGGCGTCCGTTTCGTTGTTATAGAACGATTCGCCGAGCAGAACGACGGATTTCGCGGGTACGATCTCCCCTTCGCTCAAAGTGAAATCCTGCGTCATCTCCGGATCGGCGGAAGACTGCGAGATCGAATCGACGCGGATCGTGCCGCCCTCCTCCGAATGGAAGGAGAATTTCCCCACGGCGTTGCCGCCGAACATGTGCGGTTTGTATTCCGCCTTATCCGTAAGATCGAAGGCGACGTTGTTCACCGTAACGACGAAGGAGTACCCTTCCGTTTCGGAATTGACGATCGCCGCGCTCACGGTATACGTTTTATCCGCCGCCGTTACGCTCTGCGTCTGCCCGCCGACGGTAACCGACCCGCCGTCGATGGAAACGACGGTTTCGATGTCCGTTTTATAAACGGTTTTCCCGTCCTCGACGAAAGGATTGCCGTTGACGTCGTAAGAATCGTAGAGCAGTTTCAGCTGCGCTTTGCTCATCTGGGAAGAAAGCGCGAACGAAACGGAAAAATCGTTGAGCAAAAGTTCCCTTTTGAACTCCGCGCGGCCGTTTTCGCCCAGCGCGATTTCCAGCGCGCCGTCGGTGAGGGCGACTTCGTCGTTCTCCCCGCCTCCGTCTTCGTATACGGTGAAGTAATCCGCCGTCGCGTTCCCGCCATCTTCGGCGAATACCTCTATGGAAAACGCGCCGAACGCCAATACCGCGGCGACGGCGAGTACCATTGAAATCAACTTTTTACCGATGCCGATTTTCATATAAACGATGCACTCCCGTAAAATGCTTGCATAACCATATACTTTCTCACTATATGGCTTTATCTATTTTAATATAAAACGCGCCTTTTGTCAAACTACTTTCCCGTGATTTTTAAATTTTTTGCGGGCGGCGGAAAAAAGAAGCACCAAACCCGCGGCAAAGAGCATAATATGCTGTAACGGAAGGGCTCCGCGCGCCCGTGCGGCGGCGTTTTTTCCCTGCGGCGGAAAACGCCTTTTTACATATGAACGATTTCTTCCTCTTCGCCACGGCGCTCACGGTGAGCGCGGACGCGTTTTTCTGCGGATTTTCCATGTCGCTCGGCGGCGGAAAAAAAGCCCCGCTGCTCGCGGGGATCTGTCCGACCGTTTTGCTGTTGTGCCTCGCGGCGGGGCTGCTCGGCAGCGCGCTTTCCGATCTCTTCGCCGAAGAAGTTGCCCTGATCGGCGGGATCATTCTCGCCGCCGCGGGCGCATACAACCTCTTCTCCGAAGGGGAACCGCCGGCAAAGGGCCGCAGCGACGCCGTACGCGGCGCAGTCGTCGGGCTCGCCGTCGGCGCGGACGGCGCCGCCGCCACGCTGTCGCTTACGATGATGGGCTACGGCGCGATCGTTTCGGCGCTCGTCATCGCCGCGGCGCATTTCGCAGCCGTCCTCGCGGGCGCCTTTCTTTCCGAACGTTTCGCGCCGTCCGGAACGAAAGGCGCGAAAACGGCGGCCTCCGTTCTGCTCTTCGCCCTCGGCGCGTATAAAATATTATCCGCGTTTCTCTGAGCGTTTTTTTCTCTGATTTTTCTCTTCCGAACGCCGCCCATTGCGGGCGGCGTTCATTCTTCCTCGGAAAACATGCCTTCCTTCGCTTCGTAAAAGACCTTCGCCGCCTGTTCGGCGCGGGAAAGGGCGTCGTCCCGCCCTCTTCCCGTTTCGGCGGAAGTCGCCACGACGTTCGCGGGCGCGACGCCCAGCTGCGCGGCGAGTTCCGCCACGCGGGGTTTTACCCTGCTTTTGCCGAGTTTATCGCTCTTCGTCGCCACCGCGGTGAAGGGAATGGCGTAATAATAGAGATACCGCACCATCTGCATATCCTCCCGCGTGGGGGCGTAGCGGATATCGAAGAGGGAAAACACGTGATTGACCCCCGACTGCGCGAAGAAAGCGTCCATCAGTTTCCCCCACTTTTCCTTTTCCGCCTTGCCCGCCTTTGCGAAACCGTAGCCCGGCAGATCGGCGAGCACGAAGGGCCCGAAATCGAAATAATTGACCAGCCGCGTTCTGCCCGGCGTGTTGGACGTGCGCGCCAGCCCCGACCTGCCTGCGAGCATGTTGATGAATGAACTTTTGCCCACGTTGGATTTCCCCGCCACGGCGATGAGGGGCTTTTCCGTATGCAGAAAACCCTTCGGCGACGCGGCGGAAGTTACGAACGCCGGCGTTATCTTCAACACGGTTTTTCCTCCGAAAGGGCGATCTTAAACACCTCGTCCACGTCGGATACGGACAGGAAATTGATCTTGCTTTTGATCTCCTTCGGGATCTCTTCGAGGTCTTTTTCGTTGCCCTTCGGAATGACGATGTTGTGAATGCCGATCCTATGCGCCGCCAGCGCCTTTTCCTTCAAACCGCCGATGGGCAGCACCTTGCCCCTGAGGGTGATCTCCCCCGTCATCGCCACGTCCTTGCGCACGGTTCTTCCCGTGAATGCGGAAAGGATCGCCGTCGCCATGGTGATGCCGGCGCTCGGCCCGTCCTTGGGGGTCGCCCCCTCCGGCACGTGGATGTGGATATCCGTCTTGTCGAACACGCCTTCGTCGATACCGTATTTCGCGGCGTTGGCGCGGATATAACTGATCCCCGCCCGCGCCGATTCCTTCATCACGTCGCCTAGTTTGCCCGTCAGGAGGATCTCCCCCTTGCCGCGCATCAGGCTCACTTCGATGATGAGCGTCGTGCCGCCGACAGCCGTCCACGCCAGCCCCGTGGCGGAGCCGACTTCGTCCTTTTCGATGGGCTTGTTCTTCACGAACTTGCGCACGCCGAGAAATTCCTCCGCCCGCTTTTCCGTGACGAGGATCTTTTTCTTCGCCCTGCCCTCCGCCACGCGGATGGAAACCTTGCGGCACACCGTGCCGATCTCGCGTTCGAGACCGCGCACCCCCGCTTCCATCGTATAGCCGCGGATGATCTCTTTCAGCCCGCTTTCGGTAAAGGCGATGTTTTCCTGCGTCAGCCCGTTTTCCGCGATCTGCCTCGGCGCGAGATAGCGTTTGGCGATCTCCACCTTCTCCTCTTCGGTATAGCCGTTGATCTCGACGATCTCCATCCTGTCGAGCAGCGGATAGGGAATGGTGTCGAGGGAGTTCGCCGTGGTGATGAAAATGACCTTGGACAGATCGTACGGCACTTCCAGATACCTGTCGCGGAAAGCGTAATTCTGTTCGGGGTCGAGCACTTCCAGAAGGGCGCTCGCGGGGTCGCCGTGAATGTCGTTGGAAAGTTTATCGATCTCGTCGAGCAGAAACACCGGATTGGAAGAGCCCGCGCCGCGCATCCCGTAGATGATCCTGCCGGGCATCGCCCCCACGTAGGTGCGCCTGTGCCCGCGGATCTCCGCCTCGTCCTTCACGCCGCCGAGGCTCATGCGCACGAACTTTCTGCCCAGCGCGCGCGCCACCGATTTGGCGATGGAGGTCTTGCCTACCCCCGGCGGGCCGACGAAACAGAGCACCGGTCCCTTGATCTTTTTGGTGAGTTGCAGCACCGCAAGGTATTCCACGATGCGCTCCTTCACGTTTTCCAGCCCGAAATGATCGCCGTCAAGGACGGCTTTCGCCTCCGTCAGGCTGGCGGTATCCTCCGTATAGACGTTGAAGGGCAGTTCCTTGATCCAGTCGAGATAGTTTAAAATGACGGAATAATCGGGGCTGGACGGGTTGATCTTGTCGAGACGGGCGAGTTCTTTGAGCGCCTTTTCTTCGACTTCCTTCGGCAGATGCTTTTCCTTGATCTCGTCCGAAAGCACCTTCTTTTCGTCCTCGTCGTCGCCGAGTTCCGCGTGAATGGCTTTGAGCTGTTCGCGCAGATAATATTCCTTCTGGTTCTTGTCGATGCTCCGCCGCACCGACGCGCTCACCCGCCGTTCGATCTTGGCGATCTCCAGTTCCCGCGCCATCAGTTTGCAGAATTTTTTCAGCCGCACCGTCGTTACGCTTTCTTGAAGGATCTCCTGACAGGATTTTTCCTTGAAGAAGATCACGGACAGCACGTTGTCGATAAATTCGTCGGCGTCCTCGATCTCCGCGAGGCGGGTCATCACGTCCTTGGGCATCTGTTTGTCGAAAAGGGTGTATTCCACCACCGACTGCCGCGCGAGGCGGAAATACGCCTCGATCTCCGCTTCGTCGCCGCCGATATAGTCTTCGCGCACCGCCACGACGCGGAACGCCCCGTCGGTAAACGTTACGTTTTCCGAGCGGGCGCGGTAGAGCGCTTCCGCGCTGAGTTTCTGCCCGCCGCCGGGCAGTTTCGTGATCTGCGTGATGCGCGCGACCACGCCGTATTCGTACACATCCCCTTTATGGGGATTATCCTGCAGCGCGTTTTTCTGCGCCGCAAGGAAAACCTTTCCGTCGGTTTCCATCGCGCTTTCCGCCGCGCGGACGGATATTGCCCGCCCCACGTCGAAACTCACGAAGGTTTTCGGAAAAATGACCTTGCCCCGCAAGGCGATCATCGGCAGCGTATCCCCCGCCGGTTTTTCCGTTTCTTGTTTCTGAAGATTGTTTTCTACCATGGAACACCTTTTTATTTTCGTTTTTTCCCGTTTTTCCCCCGCATAAACGCCGCCGCGGCGGGATCATAAGCAATATTTTTTCAGAAGGACTTCCACCGGCTTTTCGGCGTAA
The DNA here is from genome assembly GCA_944363555.1 of uncultured Clostridia bacterium. Classification (GTDB taxonomy): domain Bacteria; phylum Bacillota; class Clostridia; order Christensenellales; family Borkfalkiaceae; genus UMGS775. The sequence continues at coordinate 3,149 of CALVUL010000035.1, read as the reverse complement.
GGCACGGTGATCTCGTCCGCCGCCGCTTTGAGCGCGTCGCTGCCGTCCCCCACAGAAACGCTGTGAAAACCCTGCTCCGTGAGCGAAAGATCGTTGGTGGAATCCCCCACCGCCAAGATCTCCTGCGGCTTTACGCCGTAGCGTTCGGCAAGGTGCAGGGTGGATATGCCCTTACTGCACTTCGCGCTGACGATCTCCACAAGGTTTTTTGAACCGCTGTTGACCAGAAGGTCGCCGCCGAAGAGTTTGCCGTATTTTTCCAAGATGCCCGCCAGATCCTCTGCTTCGCACATCACCATGATTTTCTGCACGACCACGCCGCCCTCTTCGATAAACGCCGCGAGGTCCTCCCGCACGTAGCCGGAAATGCCCGCCAGCCGTTCGTAGGCGTCGGTATAGGGCGTGCTTTCGGTGTAACACAGCCTGTCGTCGTAATCGAGGAGCACCGTATGCCCGTCCGCGCGCAGCGCCCGCACCGCGCGCGCGGCGACGGCGGTATCGATCCCGTCGGAATAGATGCGCTCGCCCGTGTCGATATCGGCGATGATCGCCCCCTGACAGGCGATGACGAAGCCGTGAAAGCCGTGCTTTTTCAGAATGCCGGCGATGGAGGAATACAGCCTGCCGGTGCACACCGTGAAGATCCCCCCTTTTTGTTCGTACGCGCGGATCGCCCGCACGGTGCTCTCCTCGATGTGGTCGGGAGAATTGCCCAAAGTCCAGTCGAAATCGGAAACGACCATTTTATATTTCATAAGTCTGCCTCTGTATATCTAAATCTGTCTTGTATATCTGCGGCGCGGCGGCGAAACGCCCTTCACGTCGCGTTTTTGTGAAAGAATTGCCAGATCTCCTCCGCACGCTTGCGCCCGATGCCTTCCACCGTGCAGAGTTGTTGCACGTCCGCCGCCAGAATGCCGTTGATGTCCTTGAACTTTTCCATCAGCGCGCGGCGTTTTTCCTTGCCGATACCGGGGATTTCGTCGAGCAGCGACGAAAGCGAACGCTTATTCCGCAGATCGCGGTTGAAAGTGATGGCGAAACGGTGCGCCTCGTCGCGGATGCGCTGCAGCATACGCAGGCAGTAATCGCTTTTTTCCAACGCCACCGGTTCGCGGGAAAACAGGGTGAAGATCTCCTCCTCCCGCTTGGCGAGGGAGATGAGATCGATGCCCTCTATCCCCATATCGTCAAAAACCTCTTTGACGGAGGAAAGCTGCCCTTTGCCGCCGTCGATGATGATCAGGTCGGGCTTCGGAAAACGCTCTTCCTCCTCCGTCCCCAGTTTGGCGAGGCGGCGGCGCAGCACTTCTTTGAGACTCTCGAAATCGTTGTTGCCCTCCACGGTGCGGATCTTGAAACGGCGGTATTGGGATTTATCCGCTTCGCCGTCGATGAACACCGTCATCGACCCGACCTTGTCCACGCCGCTGATGTGGGAAATATCGTAACACTCCATCCGCCGCGGATAATGCGAAAGCCCCAAGATCCCCTGCAGGCGGCGGCAGGCTTGCGCCGTCATGTCCTCTTTGTGGCGGATCTTTTCGATGTTGCGGGAAAGGTATTCCCGCGCGTTGATCTGCGCCATGTCGACGAGCTGTTTCCTGACCCCCTGTCTGGGAACGAGAACGCTGACGTTCGCGCCGAATTTTTCTTCAAAATACTTTTCGGCGAGAGCCGCGTCGATTTCCGCGGAAAGAACGATTTCCGCGGGGATTTCCGCGTCCTGTTTATAATAGCGGGTCAGAAATTCCGTCAACGCCTCCCCCGCGGAAAACGCCGCGTCGGTTACGGCGAAATTTCTGCCCCCCGACATCCTTCCCCCCCGCACGACGAGCACGCTCACCGCCGAATGGATGTTATCCGTTTCGTAGGCGAAAATATCCGCCGAAAGAAAAGAATTGAGGCTGGTGATGCGTTTGAGCCAGATTTTTTCCAGCCCGCGGAGTTTGTCGCGGTAATTCATGGCGAGTTCGAACTCCTGCCGCTCGGCAGCCTGCTGCATCTTCTCTTTCAGGATGCGTTCGGGTTCTTTGTCGTTGCCGTTCAAAAAGTCTATGGCTTTTTCCACGTTGGCGCGGTATTCTTCCTTATCCGCCAGCCCCGCGCAGGGCGCGAGACAGCGCTTGATGTGGTAATTCAGGCACGGTTTTTGCGGTTTGGCTTTCAGCGCCATCGTGCACGGGCGGATGGAAAAGGTGGTCTGCACGAGTTCGAGCACGTCCTTTACCGAAACGCCCCCCATGAAGGGACCGAAATATTTCGCCCCGTCCTTTTTGATCCGGCGGGTAACGGAAAAAGCGGGGAAATCCTCCTTCAGATTGACCTTTAAATAAGGATAGGTCTTATCGTCTTTTAAAAGGATGTTGTATTTCGGCTTGTGTTTTTTGATGAGATTGTTTTCGAGGCTGAACGCGTCGATCTCCGATTTGGTGATGATGTAACTGAAATCCGCAACGTTTTCCACCATCGCCATTACCTTATCGGTCTTTACGGAGTTGAAAAAATACTGCCGCACCCTGTTTTTCAGATTTTTCGCTTTCCCCACATAGATCACCGCGCCGTCCTTATCGTACATGACGTAAACGCCGGGGTTTTCGGGGAGAAGTTTTAATTTCTCTTCGAGCATTGTTTATATTATATCGGAAAACGCGCCGTTTGACAACTTATTTTTCCCAAATGCAAAAAAACGCCGCGGCGATGCCGCGGCACGTCTTTCAGTATCCTAAAAATTCCACGCCTTTTAAAAGCACGTCGTTGAGCGTTTCGTTCCTGAGCGCGTAGAAGACGATCTTCCCCTGCCGTTTCGTGGTTACGGCGTTTAGATTTTTCAGCAACCGCAGTTGGTGCGAAACGGTGGTCTGATTGAGTTTCAAGATCCGCGCCAGATCGCTGACGCACATTTCCGAAATCGCCAGCGCGGAAATCATTTTCAGCCGCGTGTAATCGGAAAAGATCGTAAAAAAGCACACGAGTTCGTCCAAAATCTCCCCCGTGGGCACGTAATCGTTGACGAGCGACTGCGTGCGTTTATCCAAAAGCATGCATTCCATAAATGTTCCTCCGTTCATTCGTTAGCGTTATGATAACATATATGAATAGATAAGCATTTGAGAATTTTTGTCTTTTTTTGCGTTAATTCGTCGTTT
>CALVUL010000034.1 GCA_944363555.1 uncultured Clostridia bacterium | reverse complement strand
GGATAAGACGCTCGTTACCGTAAGCGACGGTCACGGCGGAATCGACTGGGAAGATAAAGTATAACAAAAAACGCAAAAAAGCGGGCGTTCGCCCGCTTTTTTGCTTGCAGATCGAGGGGAATTTTGCCGATTGCCGCAAAAAACATTGACAAATCCGAGCTGCGCGGATATAGTTTAAGAAACGAAAAACATCCGTTTTTTCGTTACGGCAGAAAAAAGGGGAAAATATCATGAAAAAGACAATGATCGTATCGGGATTGTCCTTGTTGTTTTTACTCACGGCGTCCGCGGTCGCATACGGTTTGCGGAGGATGGCTTTTTCTTCCGCGTGGATTCCTTTGGCCATAGGGGCGGGGCTGTTGGTTCTCAGCGGTATCGGCGCGTTTTTTGCAAAAGCAGAGATGATAAAAAACATCGTATGTTTTTGCGTGAGCGCGGTTGCCCTCGGATTTTGTATTTGCGCCTGGTATATTTTCAGGGGGTTCGACAACGCCTTTTATGTGATCGCTTTGGTTTCGGTTGCCTGCATCGCGTATCTCTGGATTTTTTACGCGCTTTCCCGCATTCCTTTCTTTGAAAGGCATTTCAATTTGTTTTTCTGGATATTTTATATCCTTTCCTTTATCGCTTACGTGCTGATCGTAATCTTTACGAAAACGACTTACGTTTCCACGTTCGGCTATTATATGCTGATCGAAATGGCGTTTATTTACGCGTTGTGCTCCGATTCTGAAAATATACAAGACCTCGTGCGCAGAATCACGCTCGCAACGTACAGCGTGTTTGCCGTTGCCGTATTGATCGCCGTTTTTATGCTGTCTGAGAGCGGCGGAGATATAGACATGGACTTTGATCTGAAAGTTTCGTCCGTAAAAAAGAGAAGACCTCCGCACGACGACGGTTTTTGAGTGGATTCGCCGGACGCTTGCAGATCGCGGGGAATTTTGCCGATTGCCGCAAAAAACAAAAAAAATGTTGACAAAAACGCCCGTCGGGGGTATAGTTTAAAAACAATTCGCGCGGGAAACAGACGGAACGCGGGAAAATACGGGAAGGAGGGAAAATTGTATGTGGGACGTATTGCAGGACGCCGTTTCGGACAGTTTAAAAATTTTTCCCTTCCTCTTTTTAATCTATATCGTTTTGGAGATCGTCGAAAGCGGCGGCTATGCGGCGAAAATACAGAAACTGCTTTCGGGAAAGTTCGCGCCCGCCGTGGGCGCGCTCGCGGGCATCGTGCCCGAGTGCGGCTTTTCCGCGATGTACGCCAAATTATACGATAACCGCCTCATCACCACGGGCACGCTGCTCGCCATCTTCCTTTCCGCCTCCGACGAGGGGCTGATCGTGCTGCTGGCGGGGGGCGCGCCGGTATGGCAGACGCTGCTGCTCGTCGCCGTCAAAGCGGCGTACGGCACGGGGGTGGGGTATCTCGTCAATTTTCTTTTCCGCAGAAAAGAGAGCCTCGTCTACGCGGAAGGCACGGGGGCGTGCGTGGAATGCGGCGAACATCAGGAAGGCAGGGTGCGGCGTTTTTTATTGCATCCGCTGCTGCACGCCGCGAAGATCCTGCTTTTCGTGTTCGTCGTGAATTTCGCATTCGGCACGCTCATCCGTCTCATCGGGGAGGAGCAGCTTTCGGCGTTTTTGAACGCCAACGCGGCGCTGCAGCCCCTTGCCGCCGCGCTGATCGGGCTGATTCCCAACTGCTCGGCGTCGGTGGTGCTGGCGCAGAGTTTTACGCTGGGCGCGCTCAATTTCGCCGCGCTGGCGGCGGGGCTTTCGGCGAACGCCGGCATCGGGCTGGCGCTCATCTTCAAAAACCGCGCGGCGTGGAAGAAAAACCTGCTCGTTCTGGCGCTGCTCTTTTGTTTCAGCGCGGCGCTGGGGTATTTTTTACTGCTCTTCGTTTAAGCGGAGGCGGGGCGGCGGCGCGTTTTTTGACCGAGAAAGGCGAAAGTTTCCCCGAAAAAAGAAAAAAGGTTGTCAAATCCGGCAAAATGGGGTAAAATAAAGATAGAATGCCGCCGAAAGGGAGAACGAAATGGATTCCGAACTCAACATACTGCTCAATTCCATCAAGGAAAAAACCGGCATAGACATCACCGTCTACGCCGAAAGCATGAAATACGTCATCAGCACGTGCGGAGAACTGCAGCCGCCGGCGCCTTCCGATCCGCAGTTCGAAAACGTCTTTGCCGACGCGGCGAACAACCGCACGTTTTTCCGGCTGAAATATAAAAACGCCCGTCTGATCGGGATGATCAACGGGGTGGGAGAAACGGAAAAGAATTACGCGTTTCTGATCCTCAACCTCATCGAGCATTCCTCCAACCGCGAATTGCAGCTTTCGCAGGGGGAATACCTCAAAATGATCCTGCTCGGCGAGTGCAACCGCCCGCAGATCCAAAAGTATATGCGCAAATACGCCGTGCCGCAGCTCGAAACTTACGTGATGGTGGTCGCCAACAAGGAAAACAAGAACAAGGACGTCATCAACGTGCTGAAAAATTTCGCCACCAACGCGGCGGACGCCGCTCTGGAAATGGAGGAAGGGATCGCGGTGTTCGTCAAATTCATCGACGAGGCGAGCGACAACGAGTACCAGTCCGCCGCGGAATACGCGGGGTTTTTGCAGCAGTCCGTGCTGGAAGAAACGGGGGTGCGCGCGAGCGTCGCCGTGGGGGGCAGGGTGCCTTCGCTTGCGGAGGCAAACGTTTCCTATCAGCAGGCGATGACGACGCTGCGGATGAGCACCGCGATGAATTCCAAAGGGGAAGTACATACCTTCAAAGAGTTCATTCTCGTAAAGATGCTGGAAGACATTCCCAAGTTCAAACTGAACGAATATCTCGAAATTCTGCTGGACAGCGACGCGAAAAGCGTGTTTTCCGATCCGGAAATGCTCAACACCGCCGAAGAGTTTTTGGAAAACTCCCTTACGATGAGCGAAACTTCGAGAAAATTGTACCTGCACCGCAACACGCTGATGTACAGGTTGGATAAGATCGAGCGCTCTACGGGACTGAACATCCGCAGGTTTTCCGACGCGATGACCTTCCGTTTGATCACCTATCTCATCAAACTCAGGGGCTGAGCGGCGGCGGAGCATACATGAAAAGAAACGTAACGCCGAAAAAGATCTTATTATCCCTGTCGGGGATAGCCCTTGCCGCGATCCTCTTTTTCGCGGGGTATTTCACCTTTTATCTGACGATGAGCAGGGAGGAAAAATATCTTTTATGGGCGGCAAGGCGCATCGAGGACGGTTACACCGTTTACGACGAGGCGACGGGCGGCTATAAGGAATACACCGCGGAGGAGATGGTGAAAGCGCTGCTCGCGGGGCTGCCGCTCGATCGGTATTCCGCCTTTTATTCCGAAACGGAGTATGCGGACGTCGTCGCCACCAGCCGCGGCAACCAGTTCGGCGCGGGGCTGACCTTCGCCGTCGGGGCGGAGGATACGCTGATCGTTTCCGTCATCGGCAATTCCCCCGCGGAGCGCGCCGGCATCGAAGCGGGCGGCAGGGTCGCGGCGTTGGAATACGGCGGCGCGCGGCTGGAAACCGATACGTACGCCGCGCTGAAAGACGCGCTTTCCCGCGTGCCGGCAAACGAACGTTTCGCCCTTTACGTGTCGTACGGCGGCGAAACGGCGCGCTACGAACTGCGGAGGGAAAGTTTCAGGGAAAGTTACGTGCGCTACGCCGATTGCGGCACGGGGTATCTTTTCCGCGGGGAGGGATTAAACGATCCCGCGGGGGCGCCCGCGGAGGAAGCGCGAATGGAAGCGCTCGGCGGGGATACGGCGTATATCTCCTTTTCCTCCTTTATGTATCCCGCGGCGGATCAGCTTGCCGAGGCGATGGCGTTTATGTTCCAAAGGGGGAAAAGCCGCCTGATTTTCGATCTTCGCGGAAACGGCGGCGGGTATATGGACGTATTCGCGGAAGTTGCGGGCAGATTTCTCCCCGTCGGGGAGGAAAAGGCGCTCGCGGCGGTGGCGAAACCGAAAAAGGGAAAGGAAACGGAATTTTACGCGTCGGGGAATCTTTACGACGCGCGGCTGGAAGAGATCGTCGTCCTCGCGGACGGGGGGACGGCGTCCGCCGCCGAATGCCTGATCGGGGCGATGCTCCATTACGGCGCGATCGGCAAAGAGAGCCTCGTCATCGTCAGGGGGGCGGACGGCGCGGCGCATACTTACGGCAAGGGGATCATGCAGACGACCTATACCCACCCCCTTTTCGGCGGCGCGCTGAAACTGACCACGGCGTACGTTTACCTGCCGGACGGCGTTACCTGCATTCACGGCAGGGGCATCTTCACCGCGGCGGAAAACGAGATCGATCCGAAAGACGGCGAGGATCCGGCGCTCCTTCGCGCGATCGAAATTTTACGATAATCAAATCAACGCGGCGCGCGCCGCGGGAAGGAGGAAATTTTGAGATACATTTATCCTGTCAGGGCGGTTTACAGCGAAGGGGACGTCAAAAACCTTTCCGCTCTTTTGACAAAACAGACGCTGCAGATCGGGCTGAAAGAGAAAAACCTTGCGGAAATCAACGGCAGGGCGTGTATCGTTCTCGATTACGGAAAGGAACTTTCCGGCGGGGCGCGCATCCTCACGTTCGAGGAGGGGGAGAAAAAGACCGTGCGCCTGCGGTTCGGCGAATCGGTTTCGGAAGCGTGTGCGGAGATCGGGGAAAAGAACGCGGGCAACGATCATTCCAACCGCGATTTCAAAGTGGATTTGCGCGGCTATTCCGATATGACGTTCGGGCAGACGGGCTTCCGCTTTTTGAGGATCGATACAAAAGAGGGGGCGCATATCCGTTTGAAAAGCGTCGTCGCCGCCTGCGATACGGACGAGCGGGCGGAAATCGGTTCGTTCGAGTGCGACGACGAGCGCGTCAACGCCGTCTGGCATACGGCGGCGCACACCCTGCGCTTATGCCTGCATAACGGCTATTTCTGGGACGGCGTCAAACGCGACCGTCTGGTGTGGATCGGCGATCTCTATCCGGAATTCCGCGCCGCGCACTGTCTGTTCGGGGATGTGCCGGAAACGAAAAACAGCCTTTCCTTCGCGCGGGAGGAAAACCCTTTGCCGGAATGGATCTCGAATATGCCTTCCTATTCGCTGTGGTGGCTGATCATCCTGCACGGCGAATACCGTTTCGGCGGGGATCTCGCGTACGTGAAAGAACAGCTTCCCTATATCCGCGGGATCATCGACCAAATTTCCGCCTGCGTCGGGGAAGACGGCGTTACGGCGTATCCGAACGATTTTATCGACTGGCCGTCCGCCTATGCCGAAGGCGATCCGCCGGAAAAGCCGCGGGAAGTCAGACACGGGATGAACTTTCTCACGCGCATCGCGGTGAAAAAGGCGGGGGAACTGCTCGCCGCGTTGGGCGAAAGCGAAAAAAACTGCGCGGAAATTCTCCGCCGGTTGGAAAAAAATCCCTGCCCCGTGCGGTTGCTGAAACAGGTCGCCGCCCTCGGCGCGTGGGCGGGGGCGGATGTCGATCAAAACGTCGTCCTGCAAGGCGGGGAACGGGGCATGACCACCTTTATGTCCTATCCCGTCCTTACGGCGACGGCGAAGTTCGGCGGCGCGGCGCGCGCGCTGTCGGCGATGAAGAATTATTACGGGGCGATGCTCGACCTCGGCGCGACGACGTTTTGGGAGGATTTCGACGTCGCCCGCGCGGAAAACGCTTTCCGCATCGACGAGATGCCCGTTGTCGGGAAAAAGGACGTGCACGGCGATTACGGCAAGGAATGTTACGTCGGTTTCCGCCACAGCCTGTGCCACGGCTGGTCGGCGGGGGTGATCCCCTTCCTTACGGAGACCGTGCTGGGGATCGGCGTCGACAAGGCGGGGTGCGCGGACGTGTCCGTGCGCGCCGACCTCGGCGATCTGAAATATGCCGCGGGCACGTTCCCCACGCCGCGCGGCAACATCGAAGTGCGCCACGCGCGCCGCGCAAACGGCAGCGTGGAAACGCGTATCAAAGCGCCGGAAGGCGTGATCGTACGTCAAGAGCAGGGCAGATAAGCGCCGTTTTTCCCTTTCCGCCCGCCGCTTTGCGCCGATGGCGGGGAGAATAAAAAATTACAGTGAAAAAATAAAATTTTCCATTGTCTTCGGCGGCTTGAAATGATAAAATGGAGCCGATCGAAAACGAAAAGGAAGGAGGGATTTCGATGAAAGTCAGGTTTTTGGGCACCGCCGCCGCGGAAGGCTGGCCCGCGGTGTTCTGCAATTGCGAAAACTGCAAAAAGGCGGCGGCGCTGGGCGGCAAGAACGTCCGCACCCGTTCGCAGATCCTCGTCAACGACGATTTGCTGATCGATCTGCCGCCCGATACATATCTGCATAAACTCGCCTACGGGCTGGATCTTTCCAAAGTGCATACCCTGCTCGTAACGCATTCGCACATGGATCATTTCTATCCGATGGAACTGAGCATGCGCGGCTCGTGTTACGCGCACGATATGCAGTCGCCGTTTCTCGATGTTTTCTGCGACGAAAAGGTGAAGGAAAGTTTTCTTCTTTCGAGCGGGTTTGAAAAATTCGGCGACGAGGTGTATAACGCCATCCGCTGGCACGTGATGCCGCAGTTCGGCAGCGCGCGCTCGGGCGATTACGAGATCTACGCATTCAAGGCGAGGCACGCCTTTCAGGAAAAAGCGCTTTTCTTCCTCATCAGGCAAGGAGAGAAAGCCTTCATGCAGTGCAACGATACGGGCTATTTTTACGAAGAGAACTTCGCTTTTCTGGAAAAGATCGGCATAAAGCCCGATTTCGTCGCCCTCGACTGCACCAACGGGAAACTCTCCTTCGGCAAGGAAGGCACGCACATGGGGGCGGCGGAGTGCGAGGAACTCGTAACCCGCCTGCGCAAGGACGGGCTGGTGAAAAAGGATACCGTTTTCGCGGTTACGCATTTTTCTCACAACGGCGCGCTGACCCATGAAGAGTTGGAAAAACACTTCGCGCCCCTCGGCGTGGCGGTGGCGTACGACGGCTGGGAAACGGAAATATAAGTAAAAAACATCTGCGGCAGCCGCCCCTACGGGCGGCTGCTTTTACTTGCCGGTAAATTATACTATTAAGAGCAACCGATGAGAGAAAAAAAAGAGTTCATACAAATCTGTGGCAAAATAGAGTTGCGAAACCAAATTTATACCGGAAGAGATTTGTATGAACTGCCGCCGTTTTACCATAGAAGAACGCAACTCCGCAAGATTTGTTCGAACAAAATCTCTCAAAGTGTTGCTCTTAGTTTGACAATTCATCGTCGGCGAATGATACTGTTCAAAGCAACGGCGCGGGCATAAAAAGCCCATATAAACCGGCGGTAAAACAGCGGCCGGTAACCGTAGAAAACGGATTGTGCGCAAAGTCAATTTGCAGACTTTCAACGATTTCGGTGAAAACGGCAGTTATGCCGCGGCGTATACATACGATGCGGAAAATCAGGTTACGGACATGCTGTCCTATGGAGTCAATACAAACATAACTTACGACGCATTGGGCAGGATTTCCGCCGTGACGATAAAAAAGGGGGATGAAACGATTTCCGAATATGATTACGAATATATGACGGGAGAAGTTTCGGGTTATAATTCCGCAACCGGATATTTAACGCAGAAAACGAATTCTGCGCCGTATGTCGAGTATAATAGCGACGGATATATTAGGAAAATCGTCAACAGTTACAGTGAAAGGACATTTATGTATACATCTTCCGGTCGTCTTGCAAGCGAAATCGATACGGGAATTTTGTCGTATTCGTATAATGCGAATAACGATATTCTGCAAGTCAGGTCCGGAACGGGAAGCCGAACGGTCGTGAACGAAGAATATACATATAACAAGTGGGGGCAGCTGAGCAGTTACCGGAACGTCAACGGAAATAAAGTATACGGTTTTTCATACGATGCGATGGGGAATCCCACGAAGTATAAGAACAGTACGTTAAACTGGAAACGCGGAAGGCTGCTGTCTTCGGGAACGCAAAAAGGGAACGAATTTACGTACAGTTACGACGATGCGGGAAGCCGATACGAAAAAGTGGTAAACGGAACGCGCACGCAGTATTATTACACGGGCGGGCAGTTGCTCGCGGAAAAGCGCGGGTCGCAGGCGATGATATATTATTTTTACAGCATTGACGGCGTAGCGGGGATGGTGTATAATAATAACTACTATTTTTATGAAAAGAACCCGTTGGGAGACATCATCAAAATCAAAAACGGCAACGGGAATACGGCAGCAACGTACGATTACGACGCGTGGGGAAATATCGTATACAAAAGCGGGGCTATGGCGGATATCAATCCGTTCCGCTACCGCGGGTATTATTACGATAACGAAACAGGCTTTTACTACCTGCAAACGCGGTACTACGACCCTGAAATCCGTCGGTTTATCAATGCGGATAATTACGAGTTGATACCTGCCCTCATTAAAAGAATGCAAAGTGGTCAAAGACACAAAAAAACAGCCGTTTTTCGGCTGTTTTTTTGAAAAATGGTTGCGGGAGTGGGATTTGAACCACACGACCTTCGGGTTATGAGCCCGACGAGCTACCGAACTGCTCCATCCCGCGATAAATGCAATCTCGAAAGCGGAAATCGCTTCTCGTCTTCAAGATGCTCTACTATAATAATCAATTCTGTGCGATTTGTCAAATAAAATTCCGTCTTTTCGCAAAATAAATAAAAATTTTGCATTTTCCCGTTTCTTCTTGTATTTTTCGCCCGTTTTTGTTACAATAGATTTATGAACGATTACTATGCCCGTTTCATCGGGCGGGGGGATAAGATCGCCGTCGCCGTCAGCGGCGGAAGCGATTCCGTCGCGCTGCTGCATTTCCTTTTGCATAAATCGGAAAAAGACGGGTTTTCGGTTTTCGCCGTCAACGTGGAGCACGGGATCCGCGGCGATCGTTCCCGCAGGGATTCCGCTTTCGTGAAGGAACTTTGCGAAAAATGGGGCGTGCCGCTTTTCGCTTTTTCCGCAGACGCCCCCGCCCGTGCGGCGCGGGAAAAAATTTCCTTGGAACATGCCGCCCGCGAAGAACGTTACGATGTTTTTTGCAGACTTCTCGCCGAAAAAAAGGCGGATAAGATTGCCACGGCGCACCACCTCGGCGACAATGCCGAAACGGTCCTTTTTCATTTGCTGAGGGGGTCTTCCTTAAAAGGGGCGGCGGGCATTCCTCCGTCGCGGGACGGGATCATCCGCCCCTTTCTGACGACGCCAAAGGCGGAAATCACGGATTATATCCGGCTGCATAATCTGCCGTACGTGGAGGACGAGACCAACGAAGATCGCAAGATCACCCGCAATTTTATCCGTGCGGAAGTACTGCCGCGGCTCAAAGAAATATTTCCCGAAGGGGAGCGCGCGCTGCTACGTTTTTGCGAGATCGCGCGGGAAGAGGACGCGTTTCTCGACGATCTGGCTTCGCCCTTGACAAAAGAAGAGGGGGGCGCGTACCGCATTCCCGCTTCGGCGCCCCGCGTGCTGCTGCGCCGCGCCGCGCTGTCGGCGATGAAACGGCTCGGCATTCGTTCGGAATACGCGTTCGCGCACGTCGAAAGCGTCGCCGCCCTCGCGGACGGGGGGACGGGGGCGCGGGTCGATTTGCCGGACGGCGTCGCTGCCGAACGGGAATACGGCGACATCGTTCTGTTTCCCGCGCGGGAAAAACCTTTTTTCGAAGTGCCTTTCGCCGCGGGGGTCTACCGCTGCGGGGCGGGTACGCTGACCGTAGAACCCTGCGCCGTCGATATCGCCCGCGCCCGCTGCGGCGGGGAAGGGGCGTTTTACGCCGACGCCGACAAACTTTCGGGAACGCTGATCCGCACGCGGAGGGAGGGGGACGTGTTCCGCAAATTCGGCGGCGGGAGCAAGAAACTGAAAGATTATTATATCGACGAAAAGATCCCCCGCCGGCTCAGGGACGAGATGCTGCTCATCGCGCGGGGGAAGGAGATCTTGTTTGCGGGGACGGAAATTTCGCGGGACGCAAAACTGGACGAACGCACCGAAAGGGCGGTGAAAATAACCTATGAAACGCAAAGGAGAAGGTAAATGCATCAGGATTTGGAAAAAGTGCTTGTAAGCAGAGAGGAGATCGAAGAAAAGGTGAAGGAGATCGCCGCGGAACTCGATCGGGATTACGCGGGCAAACAGCCGCTCATGCTGTGCATCTTGAAGGGCAGCGTGCTGTTTTTCGCCGACATCATCCGCGCGATGAAGATTCCTTTGGAGATCGACTTTATGGCGATTTCCAGTTACGGGTCGGGCACGTCGAGCGGGGAGGTGAAACTCGTGAAGGATTTGGACCGCAGCATCGAGGGCAAGCACGTGGTCATCGTGGAGGACATCATCGATACGGGGCACACGCTGTTCTATCTCAAGCGGATGCTCAGCCAGCGCCATCCCGCGTCGATCAAGGTGTGCGCCCTGCTCGATAAGTTCGAACGGCGCGAGGCGGACGTCGTCGCCGATTACAAGGCGTTCGACATCGCCAACGAATTCGTCGTCGGCTACGGGCTCGATTACGCGCAGAAATACAGGAATCTGCCGGAAATCGGCGTGCTGAAACGGGAAATTTACGAAAAATAAGGCGGTTTTTATGGAAAAGCGAAACATCGTAAACGTCGTCAACTTCATACGCGGCGCGGAACCGCGCATGGAAATGGACCTTGTAACGCCGGTGAAGGAACAGATCGCGCTTTTAAAAAAACTCGGACTGAAGGGCACGTTTCTGTTGCAGTACGACGCGCTGGAAAATCCCGTTTTTCGCGATCTTATGCTTTCGGAAGGCGACCGCTTCGAAACGGGCGCGTGGTTTGAATGCGTGCAGTCGCTCTGCGCCGCCGCGGGGGTCCTGTGGCGGGGGAGAGAAGGCTATTCGTGGGATTGGCACGCAGGGGTGAGCATGCTCGCGGGGTACCGCCCCGAAGAGCGGGAAAAACTGATCGACGCGTATATGGCGCTGTTCAAAGAAACCTTCGGCAAATACCCCGCCTCCGCGGGGAGTTGGGTGCTGGACGCGCCTTCCGTTGCCTATATGCAGAAAAAATACGGCGTGAAAGTTTTCTGTAACTGTAAAGAACAGTACGGCACGGACGGCTACACCCTGTGGGGCGGGTATTATAACGGCGGGTATTATCCTTCCGTGAACAACGCGCTCATGCCGGCGCAGACAGAGGGCAAGCAGATCCCCGCGCCGGTGTTCCGCATGCTGGGCATCGATCCCGTGGATCAGTACGATTTCGGGATGAAAATAGAAGAAGGCGCGGCGAAAGTGCAGGGCGTCGTAACGCTGGAACCCGTGTACGCGGGCGCGGAAGGCGGTGGCGGCAACCCCGCGTGGGTGGATTGGTATTTTGCGACGATGTTCGGCGGGAACTGTTTGACCTACGCCTATGCGCAGGCGGGGCAGGAAAACAGTTTCGGCTGGGAGGCGATGAAGGCGGGGCTGAATTACCAGTTCGCCAAGATCGCCGCGTTGCAGAAGGAAGGGAAGCTGGAAGCGCTTACCCTTGAAGAGACGGGCGAATGGTTTGTAAAGACCTTCCCGTTCACGCCGCCGTGCGCCATCGCGTGCGAGGGCGCTTGGAAAGGCGAAAGGAGGTCTTTCTGGTACAACTGCAAAAATTACCGCGTCGATCTGCTTTGCGATAAAAACACCCTGCGCATCCGCGATTTTTACCTTTTCGACGAGGATTACGAAGAGCCGTATCTTCGCGGCGTGTGCGGGGAAAACTACGCGGAATACATCAACCTGCCCGTAACGGACGGCAACCGCTGGTCGGGCGGTGGCGTGCTCGCGGGAATATTTTTCGAGGACGCGGAGGAAAGACCCGTCCGCGTTGCCGATACGGCGTATTTTGAAGAAGGCAGTGCGGCGCGCTTTGCCTTTTTCACGGAGGCGTTCGGGAAGATCGAGGTGCGCGCCGAAGAGGACGGGCTCGGTATTTTCGCGGAGAAAAACGGGAAAGATCTGCGGCTGCATTTTCGCCGCAACGAAAAGAATGCGGACGCCGAAACGGCGGGGCGCGGAAAGGAGATCGCCTTTACGCACCGCGGCTTTTCCTACGCGCTTTCGCTGGAAAACATGGAGTTTGACGGGGAGAAGATCGCGCTTTGCGGCAGCGCCGGCGCGATCAGGATCGCGCGGAAAAAATAGCGGTTTTCCTTTCGCCCGAACGCGGCGGAAAAAAAGAAACGTCTTTTACGCGGGGCGCTTGCGGAATGCGGGGCGCCCCGCTTTTTCGTTCGGGCCCGATCCGCCGGAAAATGCAGAAATAAAATAAAAATTTTGCTTGCTTTGCCGTCGGGTTTGTGTTAGAATATACCTAATATTTTAAAAAGTCGTTTTCAGTAACGGAAAAACGCCGCCGAACGACCCCGCGCGACTGCCGCGGGGTTGCGTTTTCGCCGCCCGACGGGCGGCGGGGGAGCGCCGTTTTTCCGTCGTTCCCCGCAGCCCTTTCCGGCGCGCGGGGAGAAGGGGATGAAAATGTCGGAAGAAAAAATGCGGAACGGGGCGCAGGGCGCGCCTGCGGGGGAAACGGCGGAAACGCAGAGCGCGTCGAAAGAGGCTGCCGCCGCGGAAATTGCGCCTGCCGGAACGCCGGCGGAAGGGGAAGCCGCTCCCCTCCCTTTGCCGAAGAAACGGCAGAAAAACACGGGGATCTTTCTCGGTATCGCCACGATGTGTTTTCTGGTGTATCTGGCGTGTTACGCCACAAAAAGCCTGCTCAGCGTCAATACCCCCGCGATGATCGAGGAAGGTTATTCGAGCGTGGCGATCGGCACGATGACTTCCGTTTATTTTTTCCTGTACGGCGCGGGGCAATTGTTCGTGGGTTTTATCGGCGATAAAGTCAAACTCAAATACATGCTGCTCGGCGGGCTGCTCGTCGCCGCGGCGTCCTGTTTTCTGTTCGCTTTGATCGACAGCGTCGTTTTAAAAACCGTCGTCTGGGGCGCGTGCGGGTTCGGGCTTTCCTTTCTCTACGCGCCGCTCGTGAGGAGCGTATCCGATCATCTTGAGGGCAGGCAGGCGGAAATCTGCATGTTCCTGCTCGATTTCGCCTCGATCATCGGTTCCACCGTCGCCGGCGTGTTCGGCGCGCTGGGGAACTGGAAAACCGCCACGATCGTTTTCGCCTCGCTGCTCGCCTTTCTGGCGGCGGCTTCTTTCGTTTTTAACGCCGTGTTCGACAAAGTATGTGAGGGAAGAGAGGAAAAAAGGCGCGCCGCGGCGGAAAAACCGCAGGCGATGCCGCTGAAAGCCTTTGCGGGGTATTGGCTGAGAACCGGCGGGGTCGTGTTCATCCTCGTTACCGCGATACAGGGCATTGCGAAAAATTCCATCACCTTCTGGATCCCCACATATATTTCGCAGTACCTCGAATTTTCGCCCGAAACGGCTTCGATTATCTTTTCGGTGATGTCGTTGGCGGCGGCGTTCAATCAGCTCGTTGCGATCTTCCTTTACCACCTGATGAAAAACCGCGCGATACGTGTGGTCCGCTTTTCCTTCGCGCTTTCCGCGGTGTGTTTTCTGCTGCTCATTCCCATTCGGAACGCGTGGGCAAACCTCGTCGTTCTGCTGGTGGCGCAAAGCGGATACAGCTGGGCGGGGACGATGATCTGGACGTATTACTGCCGCAGTTACGTCGGTGCGGGGCGGGTCGCGTTTGTCGTGGGATTTTTGGATTTCTGCTCGTATTTGTTCGCGGCGATCGGCAGCGTGCTGTTTTCCGACGCCATTGCAACCATCGGCTGGATGCGGCTCATCGTCGTCTGGGGCGGGCTGATGGCGTCGGGCGTTCTTGCGGCGTTTCTGTTTCCGAAGAGCACGAAAAACATCTGACGCACGGCGTTTTCCGCGCGGAAAACGCGGGTTGCGGCGTCGGGAACGAAAGGGCGGTATAATTTTTCCTCCGGATGGATATTATTGCGGTAGAAAGACGGAGGAAAGAAACCATGAAAAAGATTCTGGCGGCGGCGTGCGCCCTCTTTATCGCATTCGGCATCGCCGGCTGCAAAGAGGAAAAGGAGCACGAACACGAATGGAACGCGGGCGAAGTTACCCGCGAGGCGACCTACACCCATACGGGCGAGAAAACGTTTTCCTGCCTTACCTGCGGACGGACGAGGACGGAAAAGATCGCCGCGCTCGCTTTCAGCGCGGACGTTACCGTGAACGCGGGGGAAAGCATTTCCGCGGCGGTGAAGGCGGCGGAGGATGGGGATTTCATCCTCGTCAAGGCGGGCACGTATCGGGAACAGCTCGTGATCGAGGATAAGAACGTATCCGTCATCGGGGAGGGAACGGTGGTCGTTGCCGGTCCGGAAAACTATGCGTCTATGAAAAACGTCGAAAAACCGGCGGGTGAACAGCAGAACTATACCGCGATAGGGCTGATCGTCGGCGCGGACGCCCTTATCGAGAACGTATCGTTCACGGGCGATCCCGATAAGGCGAACGTTTCCTTCCTGACGGGGGAAAACGCCTACTGCGGGGTGGCGGCGATCGATTCTTCCCTGACGCTGAACTACGTGAAGATCAAGGAGATCGCCTATCCCGAACGCCCGTCGGGGATCCAGAACGGGCGGGGGCTTTTCGCCGCGGCGGAAGAGGAAGAAAAAACGCTTACCGTCAGGTATTCGGAAATCACGGGGTTCAACAAGACGGGCGCCGTGGTGCGGGGCGGCGTATCGGAACTGCTGTTCGTCGGGAACACCGTGCAGGGGGCGGGCGAACAGCCGCGGAACTGTCAGAACGGCATGCAGGTGGAATGCGACAGGGCGGAGATCGCGGAAAATACTTTCAAAAATCTCGTGTATTCCAAGGAGGACGAGTGGAAGCACGCCTCGTGGGGGCTGCTGATCTATGCGAAAGGGGATAAGGGCGTCGTCGTTTCCGCGAACACCTTCGACAACGTGGATAACGGCGTGTATATCGTTTCCAACGGCAGCACGGATCTGCGGGAGAACGAATATAAGAACCTTTACGAGGACGGCTACGCCCATTACGAAACGCCGAAGGAGGAGGCGACCGCGTAACGCGTTTTCGGCGAAAGTTGCGGATTCGGCGAAACGCCGGCCCGCGGCCGTTATGCGCCCGTATCCGTATTTCGCCCGTTTCGTGCGCGCGTACGGAAAATGCGCCCCCGAAAGTCCGGCGGACTTTCGGGGGCGCATTGTTTATCGTACAGATTGTTGTTCGGCGCGTTTGATTTATTTTTTTAAATAAACCATCAAAACGGCGATGTCGGCGGGGTTCACGCCGGAAATCCTTCCCGCCTGCCCTAAATTCAGCGGGCGGATCTTGGCGAGTTTCTGCCGCGCCTCGATCCTGAGCCCCGCGATGCTCATATAGTCGATGTCTTCGGGCAGCGCCTTTTCTTCCAGTTTTTTCGCCCGTTCGATCTGTTCCAGCGCGCGGGCAAGGTATCCTTCGTACTTCGCGTCGGTTTCCGCCGTTTCCAAGATCTCGTCGCTTATGTTTTCAAAGCCGCCGAAAGTTTGCTTGATTTCGGAAAGCGGGATGTTTCTCCGCACCATGTCCGCGTAACTGATCGCGCCGTTCAAATCCGTTCCGCCGTGCGCGGCGACGAGGGCGTTCGCCTCTTTCGGCGATTTTTTCGTCTGCATTTCCTCCGTGGCTTTTGCGTACATTTTTTTGCGCTTGATATACGCTTTCCAGCGTTTATCGTCTGCCAAGCCGCACTTTCTGCCGAGTTCCGTCAGGCGGAAATCGGCGTTGTCCTGCCGCAGCACGATGCGGTGTTCGGCGCGGGAAGTCATCATCCGATACGGCTCGTTGGTGCCTTTGGTAACCAGATCGTCGATCAATACGCCGATATACGCTTCGTCCCGCCGCAACACGATCTGTTCTTTGCCCCGTAAAGCGAGGGAAGCGTTGATCCCCGCGATCAGCCCCTGCGCCGCCGCCTCTTCGTAACCGCTCGTGCCGTTGATCTGCCCCGCGGTGAAGAGGTTTTTCACGTTTTTGTATTCCAGCGTGGGGAGCAGGGAAAGGGAATCGACGGCGTCGTATTCGATCGCGTAGGCATAGCGCATGATCTCGCAGTGTTCCAAGCCCTTGATCGTGCGGTACATTTCCCGTTGCACCTCGTGGGGCAGGGAGGTGGACATGCCCTGCACGTACACCTCGCCGGTGTCGCCGCCCTCCGGTTCCAAAAACAACTGATGCCGTTCTTTGTCGGCAAAACGCACCACTTTGTCCTCGATGGACGGGCAGTAACGCGGCCCGACGCCTTTGATCATCCCCGCGTAAAGGGGGGCGCGGTGCAGATTGGTGCGGATGATTTCGTGCGTTCTTTCGTTGGTGTAGGTAAGGTAGCACGGTTTCTGCTTTTGCGGCACGCGCTTGCTCAGATAGGAAAAGGGATAAAGATCCGTTTCGCCGTTTTGGATCTCCAGCGCGGAATAATCGACGGTTCTGCCGTCGATGCGGGCGGGCGTGCCCGTTTTGAAACGGCGGACGGAAAATCCGAGGTCGACGAGGTTTTCCGTCAGGCGCGTGGCGGGGGCGAAACCGGAAGGACCGCTCGGCTGTTTCCATTCGCCGGCGATGACGCTGCCGTTCAGGTATACCCCCGTGGCGACGACGACGGCTTTCGCGTGCAGTACGCCGCCGTAGGTGGTCTTTACGCCGCAGACTTTGCCGTTTTGCGTTAAAATTTCCGCCGCCTCGCCTTGCAGTATGCGCAGATTCGGCGTGTTTTCCAGCGTCTGTTTCATCAGGCGGTGGTACAGGTTTTTATCTTCCTGACCGCGCAGGGACTGCACCGCCGCGCCCTTGCCGCGGTTGAGCATGCGGATCTGCAAAAGCGCCTTGTCGGCGTTTATGCCCATTTCGCCGCCCAGCGCGTCGATCTCCCGCACGAGGTGCCCTTTCGCCGTGCCGCCGATGGAAGGGTTGCACGCCATAAAGGCGATGCTGTCGAGATTGAGCGTCAGCATCGCCGTTTTTTGCCCCGTGCGCGCGAGGGCGAGCGCCGCCTCGCAGCCGGCGTGCCCCGCGCCGATCACGACGGCGTCGTATTGTCCTTCGGAAAAGAGTTCCATATTATTTCTTTAAGATCAGATTTTTCAGGTCGTTGATCTGTACGGCGGTCTTGTGGTTGGTCTTGATGAGTTCTTCGATCTTGTCGCGGGCGTGGATGACGGTGGTGTAATCCCTGCCGCCGATGATCTGCCCGATGGTCATCAAAGGCAGGCTCATCAGTTCGTTGATAAGGTACATGCAGATGTGCCGCGGCTCTACGAATTCCTTGTTGCGCTTTTTGCCGAGCAGATCGTTTTTGGAGATCTTGAAGAATTCGCACACGCACTTGATGATGTCGTCCGCCTTGATCTCCTCCTGTTCGCCGCCGATGGATTCTTTCAGCGCTTCCGCCGCCATATCCACGGTGATCGCCCTTTCCTGCAGTTTGGAAAAGAAGATGACCTTCGTCAGTTTGCCGATGAGGGTGCGGATGTCCTCCCCGCCGGTTTCCGCGAGGTAGGCGAGCACCTTGATGTCCACAACGCATTTTTTCTCTTCCGCCTTCTTTTTCAGAATGGCGATGCGCGTTTCCAGATCGGGGGGCTGTACGTCCGCCAAAAGCCCGCCTTCGAAACGGGTTTTCAACCGGTCCTCCAAAAGTTCGATTTCCTTCGGCGGGCGGTCGGAAGTGAGCACGATCTGCTTGTTTTGCAGCACCAGTTCGTTGAAGGTGTGGAAAAATTCCATCTGCGTGCTTTCCTTTTTGGCGAGGAACTGCACGTCGTCGATCAAAAGCACGTCCACATTGCGGTAGCGGCTGCGGAATTCCGAGCCCTTGTTCGACCCGCGGGAAATGCTTTCGATAAGTTGGTTGGTGAACTGTTCGCAGGTGGCGTATAACACGTTTAAAGAAGGCGAATGCAGTTTGATGTGGTTGGCGATCGCCATTAAAATGTGCGTTTTGCCGAGCCCCGTGCCGCCGTAGATGAAGAGGGGGTTATACGCCTCCCCGGGGTTTTCCGCCACCGCTTTGCCGGCGGCGTAAATGTATTCGTTGGACGGCCCCACGACGAAGGAATCGAAGGTGAACGCGGGGTTGACGGGCCCGCCCTGCAGCGTATCGGAATTGTTGCGCAGGTACTGCATGTAATCTTCTTTTCCTTTGCCGACGTACAGTTCGAAGTCGGTGATGCCCGATTTCGAATTGATGAGGGCGGCGCGGATCTTATCGGAAAGGGAGTTGGCGATCTGTTTTGCAAACAGTTCGTTGGGCACGCAGAGCACGATCTTGTTTCCTTTGAAATCGACGGGGGTGAGCCGCGTGATATAGGTGGAGTAGGAAATGGCGCTCACCTTGGTTTCCAACTCTTCCAGCGCGCCGTTCCATAAAATCTCGTAACTTTCCATTTTTTATACCTCTTATGTTGCTTTTGCCGCGAAAAAACGGTATAATATCCGTAGTGCTTTGCCGCGCGTTCCGCTTTTTGCGGGCGCGGGCGTCCTTGTCGGGCGTTCCGCCCGCCGCCGAGGTGGCTATATCAATATACCAAAAAAAAGCGGCAAAGTCAACAGCCGCGGAAAATTTTAAACGATATTTATGCTGATCAGGTCTTTAAGGTTAAAAAATTTCAGAAATTATGCGGAAGAAACGTTCGAGTTCGTCGACGGGCTCAACGTGCTCGCGGGCGCCAACGCGCAGGGAAAGACCAACGCGGCGGAGGCGGTGTTTCTGCTGTGCACGGGGTATTCTCCGCGCGCCACGAAAGATCATCAGCTGGTGATGCGGGGGCGGGAGGGCGCCGCGCTTTCCTGCCGCGCGGAGAGCCGCTACGGGGAAATTTCCATCGAAATGGAGATCTGCGCCGATAAAAAAAACGTGAAGATCAACGGCACGCCGATTTTGCGCATCGGGGAACTGCTCGGCAACGTGAACAGCGTGTTTTTCAATCCGAACGAATTAAAACTCGTCAAGGAATCGCCGGAGGACAGGCGGCGGTTCATGAACATCTCCCTTTCGCAGATGAGCAGGACCTATCTGCACGCCCTCAATCGCTACAACAAGATTTTGCAGCAAAGGAACAACCTTTTAAAGGAAAAAGACCGCGCGATCGTGCTGGATACCCTTCCCGTCTGGGACGCGGAATTTGCCCGCTACGCGGCGAAGATCATTCTGATGCGCAACGAGTTTTTAAAAACCTTGGGCCCTTTGGCGGAGGAGGCGCACGCCTGCCTTTCGGGCGGGAAGGAAACGCTGAAAATCGCCTCGGAAAGCGGTTATTACGGCGGGGAGGAGGAGATCGCTTACGCGGTGAAGGAAGATCTGAAAACCGCATACGAAAAGGATATACGGCTGGGATTCACCACGGTGGGCCCGCACCGCGACGACATGAAACTGCTTTTGGACGGCGAAGACGTGCGGATTTACGGCTCGCAGGGGCAGCAGCGCACGGTGGCGCTGTCGCTCAAACTCGCGGAAACGGAGATCTTCCGCGCGCGGGCGGGGGAATATCCCGTGCTCGTTTTGGACGACGTTTTAAGCGAACTCGACAAAGTGCGCCAGCGGCGGCTCATCGGGCGGGCGGAGCGGATGCAGACCGTCATCACCTGCACGAGCGCGGATAAACGGGTATTCGGGGGCGCGCCCTTCAAAAAAATGACCGTCGCCGCGGGAAAATTGAAAAAAGATCCTTCAAGCGATTGACAAATCGCGGCAGATGTTTTATTATGGATAACGTAAAAGAGGCAGACTATGCGGAAATTCAACGGCAAAAACTATTTTAACTTTTACTTTTACGCGTACTTTTATCAAAAGTAAGTGAATTTTTTGCTGTGGTTTTTTTTCGGAACAATTTCAAAGGAAAGCGAAAAAACGTGCGCGCCGCAGCAATGCGGCGCGTTTTTTGTTGCATAAGGAGTAAAATTTATGATCATCATTCCCAAAAAGGATTACGACAAGGCGCAGCTCGACAACCTCATCGACTGGCTTACCGACAAGGGCGTGAAGGTGAACGTCAGCAAAGGCGAAAACACCACGGTGCTGGGGCTCATCGGCGATACGAGCAAGATCGACATCGATCTGATCCGCTCCCTCGACGTGGTGGAGGACGTAAAGCGCATACAGGAACCTTTCAAAAACGCCAACCGCAAATTCCACCCGCAGGATACGGTGGTAAACGTTTCCGGCGCGAAGATCGGCGGCGGCAATTTCCAGTTCATCGCGGGGCCCTGTTCGGTGGAGAGCGAAGAGCAGATCATCGGCATCGCCAAAGCCGTGAAGGCGGCGGGAGCGAAACTGCTGCGGGGCGGCGCCTTCAAACCGAGGACCTCCCCCTACGCCTTCCAAGGGCTCAGGGGGGAAGGCATCCGCCTGCTTCTCGAAGCGAAAAGGGAAACGGGGCTGCCGATTGTAACGGAGATCATGGATATTTCCCAACTTCCCCTCTTCGAGGAGGTGGACGTTCTGCAGGTGGGCGCGCGCAACATGCAGAACTTCGAACTCTTAAAGGAACTCGGCAAGATCAAAAAGCCGATTTTGTTGAAACGCGGCATGAGCAGCACGCTGCAGGAACTGGTGATGAGCGCGGAATACATCATGGCGGGCGGCAATACGGATGTCATCTTGTGCGAGCGCGGCATCAGAACGTTTGAAACGAGCACGAGAAACACCCTCGATCTGTGCGCGATCCCCGTGCTCAAACAGATGACCCATCTTCCCGTCGTCATCGATCCCAGCCACGCCACGGGGTACGCGAAATACGTCAAACCCATGTCTCTCGCGGCGGCGGCAGCCGGCGCGGACGGGCTGATCATCGAAGTGCACAACGATCCGCAGCACGCGCTGTGCGACGGGCAGCAGTCGATCACGCCGGAAGCCTTCAAGGAACTTGCGGCGAACGTCAACGCCATACTTCCCTACGCGGCGAAGTAAAGGGGGAAACGATGAATATCGGCATCGTCGGCTTGGGGCTGATCGGGGGCTCGATCGCCAAAGCCGTTAAAAAGAATACGCCCCACGCCGTTTACGGTGCGGACGTCAACGAAGAGAGCCTGAAAAAAGCCCTGCTCGTCGGCGCGGTCGACGGCAGGATGGAGGATCTTTCCTCCCTCGACATGCTGATCGTCGCCCTCTATCCGGCGGCGGTCGTCGAATACGTCGAAACGCATGCGGATAAGATCCCGAAAAAGTGCATCGTCATCGATACGGCGGGGGTGAAACGCGTGGTGTGCGACGCGCTCTTCCCCCTCGCGCGGGAAAAGGGGTTTACCTTCATCGGCGGGCATCCCATGGCGGGGGTGGAGTTTTCCGGTTTCGATCACGCGCGGGAGGCGCTTTTCAAAAACGCGTCCATGATCGTGGTCCCCGATAAAACGGTTACCGCGGCGGCCCTCGAAACGGTGAAGGAACTGTTCGTTTCCATCGGTTTTACGCGCATTCAGTATTCCACGCCCGAAGAGCACGACAAGATGATCGCCTTGACCTCCCAGCTGGCGCACGTTTTGTCGAGCGCGTACGTAAAGAGCCCGTCGGCGCTCAGCCACAAAGGCTTTTCCGCCGGCAGTTTCCGCGATATGACGCGGGTCGCCAAACTCAACGAGGAGATGTGGACGGAACTTTTTTTCGACAACAAGGAAAATCTTTTGACGGAGATCGACGGGCTCATCGAGCGGCTGGGCGAATACAAGTGCGCCCTTTACGAAAACGACGCCGAAACGATGAAACAGCTTCTGAAAGAGGGGCGGGAGCGGAAAGCCCTCGCCGACAGGAAATATGAAAAGAATCCCGATTGAAACGGCGGCGCCTTACGAGGTCGTCGCCGGCGAAAACATCTTAAAAGACGCGGGGGCGTATATGCGGGCGGCGGGCGTCGCGGCAAGGAAAGCGTTCATCGTTTCGGACGACGTCGTGCTGCCGCTCTACGGCGGCGCGGTGCGCGCCTCCCTCCTCGCCGCGGGGTTTCAACCGTATACCCTCGCTTTCGAGCACGGGGAGGAGCATAAAAATCTCGCCACAATCGAAAAGATTTTGTCGACGCTGTGCGCCGCGGAGATCACCCGTTCGGACGTGCTCGTCGCCCTCGGCGGCGGCGTCGTGGGGGACGTGTGCGGGTTTGCCGCGGCAATCTACCTTCGCGGCGTGAAATTCGTGCAGATCCCCACCACGCTGCTCGCGGCGGTCGATTCCTCCGTCGGCGGCAAAACGGGGGTGGATCTGCCGGCGGGCAAAAACCTCGCGGGGGCGTTTCACCAGCCCGCGCTGGTGCTGTGCGATACAGCCGTCCTTTCCGCGCTGCCGGAAAAACTGTTTTCCGAGGGTATGGCGGAGGCGATCAAATACGGCGTCATCGGCAACGCGGCGTTTTTCGCCGCGCTGGAAGAAGGGCGCGCCGATACGGAAACCGTCGTGGAAACGAGCGTGCGCGCCAAGGCCGCGGTCGTGAAAAAGGACGAGTTCGACACGGGCGAGCGCATGCTCCTCAATTTCGGGCACACCTTCGGGCACGCGATCGAAAAACTGAGCGGTTTTACCGTAAGCCACGGCGAAGGGGTGGCGGCGGGCATGCTTTTTGCCTGCCGGTATGCCGAAAAAATCGGTTTTTCGGAAGAAAAAGATATAACCGTGCGGCTGAAAAACGCGCTGGCGCGCTACCGCCTGCCGGCGGAATGCCCGTTTACGGGGGCGGAACTGTTCCCCGCTATGGCGCACGATAAAAAGCGCGCGGGGGATAAAATCAATTTGATCCTGCCGAAAAGGATCGGCAGAGCGGAAATCTGCCCGACGCCGATGGAAACGGTAAAGGAGGTTTTATCCGAGTTATGAACGTAAAGATCTATCCCTGCACGCTGGACGGGGACGTCGTCGCGCCGCCTTCCAAATCGGCGGCGCACCGCGCGCTGCTGTGCGCCGCGCTGGCAAAGGAAAAGAGCGTCGTCGGGCTGTCTGCCCTTTCGAAAGACATCGAGGCGACGCTGCGCTGCATCGAAGCGGCGGGCGGGGGCGTGCGGAAAACGGAGGGCGGATACGAGATCACCCCCGCGGCGGGCGCGGAAAAAGCCGTGTTCGACTGCGGGGAGAGCGGCAGCACGCTGCGCTTTTTTCTGCCGGTGGCGGCGGCGCTCGGCATCGAGGCGACGTTTATCGGGTCGGGCAGGCTGCCCCAACGCCCCGTGGGCGAACTGCTTTCCGTTTTGAAGGGCGTCAAGGCGGACGCGGACAAACTGCCCCTGACGATTTCCGGAAAACTGCAAAGCGGCGCGTTCCGCATCAGGGGGGACGTCAGTTCACAGTACATAACGGGGCTGCTTTTCGCCCTGCCGCTGCTTCAAGGGGACAGCGAGATCGTTTTGACGACGCCGCTGGAAAGCGGGGCGTACGTGGAAATGACCCTCGGCGCCCTAAAAAAGAGCGGCGTCGAAGTCGAAAAGCGGGAAAGCGGGTATTTCGTGCGCGGCGGGCAGACGTACGCGCCCCCCGCATACGCCGCCGTGGAAGGCGACTGGTCCAACGCGGCGTTTTTCATTACGGCGAGCGTCATCGGCAACCTCGTGCGGGTGCGGGGGGTGGATAAAAATTCCGCCCAAGGCGACGCGGCTATCAAAGACGTGCTCCTGTCGATCAGGAGCAGCGGCGCGGAGATCGACGCGGGGAACATTCCCGATCTGGTGCCCGCCGTCAGCGTGGCGGCGGCGTACGCCACGGGGCGCACGGTCATCAAAAACGCCGCGCGGCTCAGGCTGAAAGAATGCGACCGGCTGCACGCCGTGGCGGCGAATCTGAACGCCCTCGGCGGCAGGGTGCGGGAAACGGACGACGGGCTGATCATCGACGGCACGGGCGGGCTGACGGGCGGCAGGGTCGACGGGTTCAACGACCACAGGATCGTGATGAGCATGGCGATCGCCGCCACGAAAGCGGCGGGCGCGGTGGAGATTCTCGGCGCGGAGGCGGTGGAAAAATCCTACCCCGCGTTCTTTGAAGAATTCAAAAGACTGGGAGGGAAGTTCGATGTCCTCTGATTTCGGTAAAAATCTGAAAGTGAGCGTTTTCGGGCAGTCGCATTCCGCGGCGATCGGCGCGGTGGTCGACGGGCTGCCCGCCGGCTACGCCGTCGATACGGCTCAATTGCAGGCGTTCGCCGACAGGCGGCGGGCGAAGGACGGCCTTTCCACCGCCCGCAGGGAAGAAGACAGGATCGAGATCGTCAGCGGGCTGTTTGAAGGGAAGACCTGCGGCGCGCCCCTCGCGCTGTTCATTAAAAACGGGGACGTGCGCTCTTCCGATTATGCGGAGATCGATAAGCGCCCCCGCCCGTCCCACGCCGATTATACGTCTTATGCGAAATACGGCTGGCGGGATTACCGCGGCGGCGGGCATTTTTCCGGCAGGCTGACGGCGGCGCTCTGCGCGGCGGGCGGCGTTGCCAAGCAGATTCTGGAAAATTTCGGCGTTTTTGTCGGCGCGCACGCCCTGCAGATCGGCAAAGTGAAGGACGCCGCCTTCGATCCCGTACGGGTGCGGAGAGAAGATTTCGTTTATCCGACGGATTTTCCCGCCCTTTCCGCCGAAGCGGCGGAAAGGATGAAGGCGGAAATTTTATCCGCGAAAAGCGAATGCGACAGCGTGGGCGGCGTGGTGGAATGCGCCGTGATCGATCTCCCCGCGGGGCTGGGCGAACCGATGTTCGACGGGGTGGAAAACCGCTTTGCGGCGAACCTGTTCGGCATCCCCGCCGTCAAGGGGGTGGAGTTCGGCAGCGGGTTCGCGGGGGCGGCGCTGCGCGGTTCGGAAAACAACGACGCCTTTTATTGGGACAACGGCGCGGTAAAAACCAAGACCAACAACGCGGGGGGCGTGAACGGCGGTATTGCGAACGGCATGCCCGTGGTGTTCCGCGCGGCGTTCAAACCGACGGCGTCGATCTTCCGCCCGCAGGACACCGTCGATCTGGAAAAAGAGGAAAATTGCAGCCTGCTCATTCGCGGCAGGCACGATCCGTGCATCGTCGTGCGCGCCGTGCCCGTGGTGGAGGCCGTGGCTTGCCTGACGGCGCTCGATCTGCTGCTCGGCGCGAAGAAGGACGCGCTGAACGCCAAATAAAAACAAACGAGAGGTAAAAAAATGGAAGAATTGAAAACAGTACGCGAAAAGATCGACGGCATCGACGAAAAGATCGCCGATCTCTTCGCCGAACGGATGGACGCGGTCGAGGAAGTTACCGCCGTCAAAAAGAAAAACAACATCCCCGTGTACAGCCCCGCGCGGGAGCGGGAAGTGCTCAACAAAGTCGCCGACCGCGTGCCGGAAAAATACGAATCGTATTCCCGCGTGCTCTTTTCCACGATGTTCGAACTGAGCCGCTCCTATCAGAGCGCGCTCACCTCTTCCTCCGCGCTGGAAGACGCCCTGCGCGCCGCCCTCGCGGGGGAGAAAGCCGATTTCCCCGAACGCGCCACGGTGGCGTGTCAGGGGGTGGAGGGGGCGTATTCCTCCCTCGCTGCGGAAAAGTTGTTCAAACTGCCGAACATCCTCTATTTCCGCCATTGGGACGGGGTGTTTTCCGCCGTGGAAAAGGGGCTTTGCAAATACGGCGTTCTGCCCATCGAAAATTCCTCCAACGGGTCGGTCAACGGCGTTTACGATCTGATGCTCAATCACAATTTCTATATCGTGCGCACGGTGAAACTGCACATATCGCACGTGCTGCTGGCAAAGGAAGGGGTGCAGGAGGGCGCGATCAGGGAAATTTATTCCCACGAACAGGCGCTGGGACAGTGCAGCGGCTATTTGAAGGCGCATCCCGACGTGAAGATCAACGTGTGCGAAAACACCGCCGCGGCGGCGAAGATCGTAGCCGAGAGCGACAGAAGGGACGTGGCTGCAATCTCTTCCGCCAACTGCGCGGAACTTTACAATCTGAAAGTGCTTTCCCGCAAGGTGCAGAACAGCGAAAACAACTATACGCGCTTTATCTGCATTTCCAAGGAACCGGAGATCTACGCCGGCGCGAACAAGATCAGTCTGATGCTCACCCTGCCTCACCGCCCCGGCGCGCTGTACAGCGTGATGAGCAAATTCAACGCTCTGGGGCTGAACTTGTCCAAGTTGGAATCCCGCCCCATCGTCGGCAGCGATTTCGAGTTCATGTTCTATTTCGATATCGAGGCGGAGATCCATAAGGAAGGCGTGCTCAAACTGATGAGCGAACTTTCCTCTTCTCTGGAGCGGTTCGTGTTCCTCGGCGCGTATTCGGAACTTTGATGAAAGAATATCTGATCGGCGAAAAGTTGGGGCATAGTTATTCCGCAGCCATTCACAAAGCCTTCGGCGGCGGGGATTACGCCCTGAAAGAGATCGCGCCCGAAGCGTTGAAAACCTTTTTTGCAAAGCGGGAATTCCGCGGGATCAACGTAACCATTCCCTATAAAAGAACCGCGATGTCGCTCGTGGACGAGGTTTCCCCGCTGGCGCGGAGGATCGGCGCGATCAACACCGTGGTGAACCGCGGCGGCGTCCTTTACGGAGACAATACCGATTATTACGGTTTTTCCGCCCTCGCGGCGAAAGCGGGCGTGGATTTCAAGGGCAAAAACGTTTGTATTCTGGGCACGGGCGGCACGAGCCGCACGGCGGAAACGGTGTGTCTGGACGCGGGCGCGAAGAGCGTTTACAAGGTTTCGCGCTCCGGCGGATGCAATTACAACAACGTTTACGACAGAACGGAAACGGAGATCGTCGTCAACACCACGCCCGCGGGGATGTACCCGAACGACGGGGAAACGATCGTCGATTTATCGCGGTTTCCCGATCTTTCGGGCGCGCTGGACGTCGTCTATCATCCCCTGCGCACGAATTTCGTTTTGCAGGCGCAGTCTCTTGGCGTGCCGGCGGCGGGCGGGCTTTATATGCTCGTGGCGCAGGCGGCGCGGGCGCGGGAACTCTTCGGCGGCGGCAGGATAGGCGAAGAAGCCGTCCTCCGCGTTGCGGCGAAGTTGCAAAGGGAATGCGAAAACATCGTCTTGATCGGGATGCCCGGGGCGGGAAAGAGCGCCGTCGGCAAAGCGGTCGCCGCCGCGCTCGGCCGCCCGTTTTTCGACAGCGACGAGGAGATCGTAAAGGCGGCGGGCAGGGAAATCGAGGAGATCTTCGCGCGCGGCGGGGAAGAAGCCTTCCGCGCGGCGGAACGCGCGGCCGTCGAAGATCTGGCGAAGAAGAGCGGCGCGGTCGTTTCCACCGGCGGCGGCGCGGTAAAGGACGGAAGAAACGTTTCCGCGCTGAAACGCAACGGCGTGATTTTTTATCTCCGCCGCCCGACAAGCCTGCTCGCGCTCAAAGGCAGGCCGCTTTCCAAAGACCGCGAAACGGTGGAAAAACTTTACGAAGAGCGGCGCGCGCTGTACGAGGGCGCGGCGGATTTCGTCATCGAAAACGATAAAGATCCGCAAAGCGCGGTAAACGCCGTCTTAAACGCGTTTTCTAAGGAGGAAGTATGAAAATTCTCGTGATCAACGGCGTCAATCTCAACATGCTCGGCATTCGGGAAAAGAACCTTTACGGCAGCGAGGATTACGCCGCGCTCGTCCGCTATATCCGCGCGCATGCGAAGAAAAAGGGATACAAGGTAAAGTGCTTTCAGTCGAACGGCGAAGGCGCGATCGTTACCGCCATTCAGAAAGCCTATCGGAAATACGACGGCATCGTCATCAACGCGGGGGCGTATACGCATACTTCCGTGGCGATCTTGGACGCGTTGAAGGCGGTGAGCATCCCCGCCGCGGAAGTGCATCTGACGGATATTTACGCGCGGGAGGAATTCCGCCGCGTTTCGTATATTTCCCTCGTTGCGAAAAAGACGATCTGCGGCAAGGGCTTTGCTGGTTATGCCGAGGCGATGGATTTTTTGGCGGAAAACAGGTAAAAAAACAGCGCGGGCGGCAATTTTTGCCGCCCGCGCTGTTTTTATGTCAGCCGTTTAGATCGAGCATTTTGATGCCCTTATGGTAATCCTTATAAAGATCGATCTTTTCGTTGATTATTTTTATCGCCTGTTCGGCGGTTTCCACGCCGAACACTTTGTCCTCGAAGGGATAGCGGATGCGATGATCGAGGCGCGTATCGGCAAGTTTGCCGCTCCAGCCGTCCACGTTCCTAAAAGCGAGGATCAGCCGTTTTAAAGACCAAGCCAGCGCCATTTCCGAAAGCGTGCCCGCGCCGCCGCCCACCGCCACCACGGCGGAAGCGTTCGCCACGAGGGCGTTTCTCATCATGTCGAGCCCCGTGGGGATCACGATGTCGGCGTATTGATTCGCCTCGTTGACGTCGAAGGAGGGGACGAGCGCCACCGTGTCGCCTTCGCGGTATTTTTTTGAAGAACGCGCGCCCATGAACGCCGCTTCCATCACGCCGCCCATGCCGCCCGATTGTACGCGGTAGCCGCTGTCCACCAGCGCTTTGCCCATGTTGAAAGCGGCGCGGAATTTATCGCCGTCCTTTTCGATGACCGCGTCGCCGATGACCGATACCAGTTTTCTCATAGAAACACTCCTTTTTGTATAGTATGTGCCTTTTCAGTGTAAGTTTACCACAATCCGGAAAAAATTTCAACGCATTTTCGCCGTGCGCGCGAAAATTCCCCGTTTCATCCCCGTTTCCCGCTTGAAAAATCCGCCGCGTTGTGCTAAAATATTTCCGCTATGAGAATGCGCAGGAAGAAACATCTGGATGAACGGCTGTCCGCCGCGGGCGATATTTTGCACGTGCTGGAAAGCCGCGAATTTTATAAACTGAGCAAAGAAGAAAAGACCTCGCTTTTCGATCTTTCCCGCCTGTTCGGCAACGAAAACCCCGTGGAGGCGGAAATCGGCTGCGGGCGGGGCAAATTCATTGCAAAAACGGCGGCGCGCTTCCCCGAAAAGAATTTCATCGCCGTGGAAAAACTTTCCAACGTCATCGTGGGCGCGGCGGAAAAGGCGAAAGCCGCGGGGTTGAAAAACGTCGTTTTTCTCAATCTCAGCGCGGAAAACGCCGATTGTTTTCTGCCGGCGCATTCCCTCGATCGCATCTATCTGAATTTTCCCTGTCCCTACCCGAAGAACACCTACGCCAACCGCCGGCTCACGAGCCCGCGCTTTTTAGCGCTTTACCGCGAACTGCTCGGACCCGAAGGGGAGATCTGGTTCAAGACCGACGCCGCCCGCCTTTTCGAGTATTCTTTGGAAAGTTTCACCGCAAACGGTTTTGCCGTGAAAAACGTATCCCTCGATCTGCATAAAAGCGGTTTTGCGGAAAACATCGCCACGGAATACGAGGAAAAATTCGTCCTTTACGGCAAGCCCATTTTCCGCTTGGAAGCGTATATCGCACCGTAACGCCGGTTTTATTTTTTGCAGTATTCTTCAAACAGATCGTTGGGCGTACAGCCGAGGATGTCGCAAAGCGCCTGTAAATTTTCGAATTTAATGGATTTCGTCTGTCCCGAAACCAGCCGGTTGAAGTTCTGATAACTCAGCCCGAGTTGAATATACAGCCAGTATTTGCTTTTGTTCTTTTCCTTCAGAATTTCCGGAATGCGCAATTTCATATCTCACCTGTAAATATCTTATCTGTACATGATATATTATATTGCGCTTTTTGTTTGACAAAATAGACGTGTACATTATATAATGTACACATAACATTGCGCGCGGAAGGAAAAACATGATGCGCGCGCTTGACAATTTCTCCGCGCAAATGGTATGCTAATAAAGCGAAAAAAGGAGTGTGTATGCAGGAAGTATTAAACGTACAGGGGCTGAAAAAGACCTTTACTTTGTCCGCAAAACAGCGGAAGATCGAAAGAACCGACAGCCGCGTGAAAGTGGCGCTCGACGATCTTTCCTTCAAGGCTTACGCAGGGGAGGTGTACGGGCTGCTCGGCCCCAACGGGGCGGGCAAAACGACGTGTCTGCGCATTTTGTCCACGCTGATCCGCCCCGACGAAGGGGACGCCTTCGTCGGCGGCGCGAGCGTCGTGAAAGAGCCGGATAAAGTGCGCCGCGAGATCGGCTTTTTAACGAGCGAACTGAAACTCGAAGAGTTTTTCACCCCCAATTACATGTTCGATTATTTCAGCGAACTGCACGGCATCGAAGAAAGCGTGCGCGACGCGCGCAAAAAAGACCTTTTCGCCAAATTCGGCATCGACAGGTTTGCGGAAGTGAAGATCGCCGATCTTTCCACGGGTATGAAACAGAAGGTTTCCATCGTCATCGCCATCGTGCACGATCCCGCCGTCATCATTTTCGACGAGCCGACCAACGGGCTGGACGTCATCACCGCCAAAACGGTAACGGATTTTCTGCTGGAACAAAAATCCCTCGGCAAATGCGTGATCGTTTCCACCCACATCTTTTCGCTGGTGGAAAAGATCTGCGACCGCGTGGGGGTGATCATCGACGGGAAACTGTACGCCGACGGCGCGCTTGACGAAGTGCGCGGGGCAATGAGCATGGAAGACAGATTTTTCGAAATGTATTCCGAAAGCCGCAGGGCGAAGGGGGAAACGGCATGAAAGGCTGGCTGCCCGTATTCAAAAAGGAACTGCTGCGCTTTTTTAAAGACAAGCGCATGATCATAGGCACCCTCATTCTGCCCGGGCTTCTGATCTACCTCGTGTATTCTTTCATGGGGGACGGCATGCAGGGGCTTATCGGCGGGGAGGAGCGCGCCCCCACGGCGTACGTGCAGGATATGCCGGACGCCGTCGCGCCGCTCTTTGACGGGGTCGTCGAAACCGAGAGCGTCGCGGCGGAGGACGCCGAAGCCGCCAAAGCGGCAGTGAAGAACGGGGAAAAGGATCTTTTCATCGTGTTCCCCGAAAATTTTTCCAACGAAAAACCCGCGGAAAGCCTGCCCGCGCCCAACGTGGAAATTTATTACAACGCGACGGAAAGCAATTCCTCCTCCGCGTATACGCTGGTCAGTTCGCTTTTAAGCGAATACGAATTTATCGGCGAAAACAAATACGATATCAACAGCCCTCTTTCCGGCGTGGAATACAACCTCGCCACCGAACGGGATATGACGAGCATGATCTTTTCCATGCTCATGCCCATGCTGATGATGGTGTTCATCTTTTCGGGGGCGATGTCCGTGGCGCCGGAATCGATTGCGGGGGAAAAGGAGCGCGGCACCTTCGCCACGCTGCTCGTTACCCCCGTTTCCCGCGCGGGCGTGGCCGTGGGCAAGATCTTCGCGCTCAGCATCATCGCCGTGCTTTCGGGGCTGTCTTCCTTTATCGGTATCATTTTAAGTCTGCCCAAGATGATGGGCGGGGCGGACGTCAGCGCGGGAATTTATTCCGCGGGCGATTATTTCGCCCTGCTCGGCGTGGTGGTTTCCACCGTGCTTTTAACGGTGGCGCTCATCTCGGTCGTCTCCGCGTTCGCCAAGAGCGTGAAGGAGGCTACGGCTTACGTTACGCCGCTGATGATCGTCAACGTGCTTTTGAGCGTAACCTGCATGTTCGGCGACGGCGCGCCGGCAAGCGTATGGCTTTATCTGATCCCGCTGTATAACAGCGTGCAGTCCATCAACGCGGTGTTCTCTTTTTCCGCCGTCGCGCTCAATCTGGCGGTTGCGATGATCGCAAATTTCGTCTATACGGGGCTTTTGGTGTGGCTGCTCACCCGCATGTTCAAAAGCGAAAAAATCATGTTCAGGAGGTAAAAGGGGCATGTCTTCGGACAGAGTGAAAAAGTTTTTATCCGCTTTCGGGGCGGAAGGGCGCGTAAGGGAATTTCCCGTTTCCAGCGCCACGGTGGAACTCGCCGCGGCGGCGCTTTCCACAACGCCTTCGCGCATCGCCAAAACGATGTCCTTTTTGCTGAAAGAGGGGCCGATCGTCGTCGTGGCGGCGGGGGATACGAAGATCGACAACGCGAAATTCAAAGCGGCGTTCGGCGAAAAGGCGCGCATGATCCCCGCGGCGGACGTGGAAAGGATCGTCGGCTACCCCGTAGGCGGCGTGTGTCCCTTCGGCGTGAACGAGGGGGTGAAGATCTTCCTCGATACGGGGCTGAAGCGATTCGATACCGTTTTCCCCGCCTGCGGCAGCGCCAACAGCGCCGCGGAAATGACGCCGGAAGAACTGGAACGGTTCACCGGCGGCGCGTGGACGGATGTCTGCCGCCTCGTCTGATCGCGCGGTTGCAGCCGATTTCCGCCGCGGAAAGTTTTTCCGCGGCGTTTTGCCGCCCGCGGCGTAAAAAAGATTGCCAAACGGGCAAAATTGTTATACAATAGAAACAACGCAAGGAAAGGGAGAAACACCATGTACAAAATTGTCAGAAAAGAGGAACTCAACCCCACGGTTACGCTGATGGAGGTTGCAGCCCCCTTTATCGCCAAAAAGGCGCAGCCCGGGCAGTTCGTCATCCTGCGGGTGGACGAAAACGGGGAGCGCATCCCCTTGACGGTCGCCGATTACGACCGCGAGAAGGGCACAATCAGCATTATTTTCCAGATCGTCGGCGCGACGACGGAAAAACTCAACCGTTTGAAAGAAGGGGAATATATACGCGATTTCGTTGGTCCGCTGGGCACGCCGTCGCATCTGGACGGCTTGAAAAAAGTCGCGGTCATCGGCGGGGGCGTGGGGTGCGCCATCGCTTATCCCGTCGCCAAAAAACTGCACGAACTCGGCGCACAGGTGCATTCCGTCGTCGGGTTCCGCAATAAGGATCTCGTCATTTTGGAAAAGGAGTTCCGCGCGGCGAGCGATAAATACGTCGTCGTTACCGACGACGGCAGTTACGGCGAAAAGGGGCTGGTTACCGACGCGCTGAAAAAACTCGTCGAAAGCGGGGAAAAATACGACGAGGTCATCGCCATCGGCCCGCTCGTCATGATGAAATTC
The DNA here is from genome assembly GCA_944363555.1 of uncultured Clostridia bacterium. Lineage (GTDB taxonomy): Bacteria > Bacillota > Clostridia > Christensenellales > Borkfalkiaceae > UMGS775. The sequence continues at coordinate 12,635 of CALVUL010000034.1, read as the reverse complement.
GTCTGCAAACTGACGAAGGAATACGGGATCAAAACGGTGGTTTCCATGAACCCGATCATGATCGACGGCACGGGGATGTGCGGCGGCTGCCGCCTGACGGTGGGCGGCAAAACGAAGTTCGCCTGCGTGGACGGGCCGGATTTCGACGGGCACGAAGTGGATTTCGACGAGGCGATGAAACGCGCCGCGATGTACCGCGATTTCGAACGCCGCGCGCACGAAAAGACCTGCAATCTCTTCAAACAGGAGGTAAAATAACATGCCAAACATGTCGCTGAAAAAGAACGAAATGCCCGTGCAGAGCGCGGAAGAGAGAAACAAGAATTTTTCGGAAGTCGCCCTCGGTTATACCGAAGAACAGGCGGTGGACGAGGCGCAGCGCTGTTTGCATTGCAAACATAAACCCTGCGTGGGCGGCTGCCCCGTGCAGATCGACATCCCCGCGTTTATCGAAAGGGTCGCCGCGCGGGATTTCGAGGGCGCGTATCAAATTATCGGTCAGTCGAGTTCTCTGCCCGCCGTTTGCGGCAGGGTATGCCCGCAGGAAACGCAGTGCGAGGCGAAGTGCGTGCGCGGCATCAAGGGTGAACCCGTCGCCATCGGGCGGCTGGAACGGTTCGTGGCGGATTACCACAACGCGCATTGCAAAACCGCCCCCGTCCGCCCCGTTCCCAACGGGCATAAAGTCGCCGTCGTCGGTTCGGGACCGAGCGGGCTGACCTGCGCCGGCGATCTGGCGAAGAAGGGCTACGCCGTTACGGTGCTCGAGGCGCTGCATACCGCCGGCGGCGTGCTGGTGTACGGCAGCCCCGAATTCCGTCTGCCCAAAATCATCGTGGAAAAAGAGATCGAGGGGTTGAAGGCGCTCGGCGTCGAGGTGGAAACCGATATGGTCATCGGCAAGGTGCTTTCCGTCGACGAACTTTTCGATATGGGCTACGAGGCGGTGTTCATCGGCAGCGGCGCGGGTTTGCCGCGGTTTATGAACATCGAGGGGGAAAACGCCAAGGGCGTGTATTCCGCAAACGAGTTTTTGACCCGCGTGAACCTGATGAAAGCTTACCGCGAAGACAGCGACACGCCCGTCATGCGCGCGAAGAGCGTGGCGGTGGTCGGCGGCGGCAACGTGGCGATGGACGCGGCGCGCTGCGCCAAGCGGCTGGGCGCGGAAAACGTATATATCGTTTACCGCCGTTCGGAAGCCGAACTGCCCGCCCGCGCGGAGGAGGTGGAGCACGCCAAGGAAGAGGGCGTGGTGTTCAGGCTGCTCAGCAACCCCGTGAAGATCCTCGCCGACGAACAGGATTTCGTGAAGGGCGTCGAGTGCGTGGAGATGACCCTCGGCGAACCCGACGAATCGGGCCGCCGCCGCCCCGTGGAAAAAGAGGGCAGCAACTTCGTTTTGGAGGCGGACTGCGTGATCATGGCGATCGGCACGTCGCCCAATCCCCTTATCAAGTCTACGACGGCGGGGTTGGAAACGGAAAAGTGGGGGGGCATCATCGTGGATGAAAACGGGCTGACTTCCCGCAAGGGCGTTTACGCCGGCGGCGACGCCGTTACCGGCGCGGCGACGGTCATTCTGGCGATGGGTGCGGGCAAAACCGCCGCGAACGCCATCGACGAACAACTGAAAAACGCGAAATAAAAGGAAAGATAAAAAGCGGGGCGCCCTTCAAACGGGCGCCCCGCTTCCGTTTTGCCGGAAGGCGGCAGAAGGTTCATACGCGTTTTCGCACGATCGTCGTTTCAAAGCGTTTCGTCTTTTGTTTTTTTACGGCGATCAGAAGGGCGAAAACGGCGCCGTTCGCCCAGAAATCGAGAAGAAGCACGGCGGGGTCGGAATTCGGATCGAAGGCGAAAACGAGGAACAAGACGAGTATGCCGGCGGACAGCGCCGCGAAAAGCAGAGAAAGCGCGAGGTTGGTTTTTTTCGATTCCGCGCCGCCGCGAAAGCATAACGCCGCGCCGAAAACGGTAAGGAAGTTCAGGAGTATGGGCACGGCGAGCAGGGCGTAGGGAAACAGTTCCGTCGGTTCGCGGGGGAAAAAGATCTGCGCGCAAAAGCAAAGAAAGGACGCCGCCGCGCCGAAAACGGCTGCGCCGACAAGCGCGAAGGACAGCGGATAAAACGCGCTTTCTTTCGAAAGGACGAACAAAACCGACAGTGCGAGATGGGGCAGGCAGATCGCGATCGCCAAAAGGACCACAGCCGCGTCCGAACGGAACGGCCCGACGATAAGGGGAAAAACGTACACGAAAAACACGTATGCGCCGAACGCGATCCAAAGGACCTTTTGCGGGATGCGTTCCTCTTCGGCGATCACCGTCTTTGTATAGGTCGGGGCGGGGGCGGTTTCCTTCGCGCCGAGGGCGCGCGCCGCCTGCGCGCGTTCCGCCGCGGCGACGGAGAGCGCTTCCGCGTTGACGACGGGCAAAGTTTCCGTTCCGCCGTCGGGCAGGTCTTTGAACCATGCGGCTTGCGGCGGCCGCGTGCTCGTACGGCAGACGAGGCGGGTCCTGTTTTCCGTACAGCTGTTTAAAAGGAACATCCCGTAAGCCGAAAGGGCGAGGGCGACCCAATCGATGATCGCCGCCGCTTCTTCGACGGAGGAAAAAAACGCGGAAAGCGCCGTGCAGACGAGTACGCCCGCGGCGGCGTAAAAGTATTTTTTGCGTGCGGCGTATTCGCACTCGTTTTCTTGAAAGAAGTACGGCGCGGAAAAATAAACCGCCGCCAGCCCCGCGAGCGCGATAAAGCCGTAGAATACGGAAAATTTCGCCGCGTCCCCGTCGGCGGCGGAATCCGGCTGCAAAAGAGCGTGCAGCGCGGCGGCGATCAGCACGGCGACATATACCGCAATGCCGATGAAAAAGCACGGTTTCGCCTTGCGGTTTCGGGAATACTCCTTCGCAAAGAAGAATAAGATAAGCGCGGCGAAATACACCCCTGCCAGCCCCGCGGAGACGACGAATACGGGGATCAGCCCGACGAACAGTGCAAACGAGGGGAAAACGAGGGATAAAAAAGAAAGAACGATCTCCGCGGCGGCGAACCCCGCGAACACGCGCAAAAGGATTTTCAGCGCGTTTGCCGCGGGAACGGGTTCGCTTTCCGTGCGGCGGTAAAGTTTCGGCGGCGCGGGCGTCGGGGCGGGGGCGGTTTTGACCTTGCCGAATAAAAGTTCGTCTGCGGAAACGCCGAAAAATTCCGCGAGTTTCGCCGCCGTTTCGAGGTCGGGCATGGATACGCCGCGCTCCCAGTTGGAGATGGTCTGGTGGGTAAAATGCAGTTCTTCGGCAAGCTGCGCCTGCGTCAGATGCCGTTTTTCCCTGAGTTCCGCGATCTTCGCGCCGACGGAATGTTGTCGCATTGCCGTGCCTCCTTGCTTTTTATCATTATATCAGTCTTCTTTGCGGAAGTCAACATCGCCGGCGTTTTTCCGTTGCAAAGAAAATTTGCGTAAAAAAACGCCCGCGTTTTCGCGGGCGCAAAGGGGGTAATGTCTCGATTTTTCCGTTCGCCGTAACGCCCGCAAACATTTTATCGTGTTCATTTTATCCTCTGCGCCGCGCATTGATCATGCCTTTTTCAAGTTGCTTTGAAAAATCCGTCGACATTTTCGGGATAATTTGCTATAATAAAACCATGGCATACACGTTTATTTCCGGCGCGACGGGGGGCATCGGCAAGGCGTTCGCGCGAAAGTGCGCCGCAAACGGCTGGGATCTGTTCCTGACGGGGCGGTCGCAGGAAAAACTCGACGCGCTCAGAGAAGAACTGTTCCGGATCGCGCCTTCGATCCGCATTCTGGCGGTCGCCTGCCAACTGACCGACGGGGAGGACAGGAAGAACCTGCTCGCCGCCGCGGACGGCGCGGGCGCCGTTTTCGAGCGGGCGATCCACGTTGCGGGGGTCGATATTCAAAAAGCCTTCGAGGATTATACCGAAGAAAAGGCGATCTTTCAGATCCGCGTGAACGTGGAAGCGACGATTTCGCTTACCCACGCCTTACTGAAACGCGGCGCGCCGATGAAGGAGATCGTCGTGATTTCCAGCATGTCGGGGGTAACGCCCATGCCGTATTTCGCGCTTTACAGCGCCACGAAAGGCGCGCTCACCTCCTTTTTCACCGCCCTGCGGCTGGAACTCAAAGGCAGGGTGAAGGTTACCGCGGTATTGCCCGGCGGCGTGCCCACCCGCCCCGACATCGTAAAGGACATCGAAAATCAGGGGCTTTGGGGCAGGCTTTCGGCAAAATCCCCCGATTACGTGGCGGCAAAGAGCCTGAAAGCGGTAAAAAAGAACAAGGCGATATGCATCCCGGGGTTTTTCAACCGGTTTTTATACGTCGTGATGAAGATCGTGCCGCGCGCAATCAGTATGCGCTTTATCGCGCGGCGGTGGAAAAAACAGACGAAGGACGCGTTCTGACGCGGGGAGGAGACGATGAGTTTAGCGGATAACATTTTCAAGGAAACCTGTACGGAGATCATCGAACGCGGCTTTTCCGACAAGGATCTGCCCGTCCGCCCCCGCTGGGCGGACGGCACGCCGGCGCACACGGTGAAAAAGTTCGGCATCGTAAACCGTTACGATCTGCAAAAGGAATTCCCCGTTCTGACCTACCGGCGCACGGCGTTCAAAAGCTGTATCGACGAAATTTTGTGGATCTGGCAGAAAAAATCCAACAACATCCGCGATCTGCATTCCCACATCTGGGACAGTTGGGCGGACGAAAACGGATCGATCGGCAAGGCGTACGGCTACCAGCTGGCAAAAAAGAGCGTCTATAAGGAAGGGGAGTTCGATCAGGTGGACCGCGTGCTTTACGATCTGAAGCACAACCCGTCCTCCCGCCGCATCATGACGAACATCTACAATTTCGAGGATCTGCACGAAATGAACCTCTATCCCTGCGCCTATTCGATGACCTTCAACGTTACGGGGGATACCCTGAACGCCATACTGAACCAGCGCAGCAACGACGTTCTGACGGCAAACAACTGGAACGTGGCGCAGTACGCCGTGCTGCTCCACATGCTGGCGCAGGTATCGGGGCTGAAAGCGGGGGAACTGGTGCACGTCATCGCCGACGCGCATTTATACGACCGCCATATCCCCATCGTGAAAAAGATGCTCGAAAAGCCGACCTTCCCCGCGCCGAAATTCGTCATGAACCCCGATATTAAGGATTTTTACGCGTTCACGGCGGACGATTTCGCGCTGGAAGGCTATCGCTACAATACGCTCGAAGAGAAAATCGAGGTGGCGATATGAGGTGGAAAGCCGTCGTCGCCGTAGACGAGAAATGGGGCATCGGCAAGGGGGGGAAACTCCTCTTTTCCGTGCCGGAGGACATGGCGTTTTTCCGCGAGATCACGTGGGGAAAAACCGTGGTGATGGGCAGAAAGACGCTGGAAAGTTTCCCAAGCGGCAAGCCGTTGAAAAACCGCGTGAACATCGTGCTTTCTTCCGATAACGCCCCGCGGGAGGGGTGCGTCGTCGTGCCGTCGATCGCCGCGCTCGATGAGGCGCTGAAAGGCGCCGAAGGGGATGTGTTCGTCATCGGCGGCGCGCGGGTGTACGAAGAACTCGTCGATCGCTGCGAGGAAGTTTACGTTACCAAGATCTTTGCGGACGGCGGGGCGGACGTCTTTTTTCCGAACCTCGATATGCGGGAGGGTTTCTTTCTCGCGCGGGAGGGGGAGGAAAGGGAAAGCAACGGCTATCGTTTCCGTTTTACGACATACGTCAACAAGAAGGCGAAAAAGCCGTAACCCGCGCTTTTTTGCCGTTTTTTTCGGTTTACGGAGCGCTATCGATTGACAATCGCCCGAGATTTTGTTAAGATAGTGCAGGAAAATTTCGTTTCACATACGTTAAACGGGGGGCGCAGAGCAACGTTTAGTTGCTCTGCGCCGCAACTTTTAACGGCGGAGGCCGCTTGAAAAAGAAGAAAAATCTGTGGGTCAAAAAGCGCCACGCGCGCGTGTTCGCCTTTTTAAGATTCGCGCTCGCGCCGATCATGCGCATAAAATACCGCTATAAACCGGTCAAATCCGATCTTCCCGAAGGGCCGTACCTGATCTTATCCAACCATCAGGCGTCCATGGACCCGTTCTGGGTATCGAAATCCTTTCGTTTCCCGATCTATTTTTTCGCGTCCGACGATATTTTCAATCTGAAGATCTCGCCGCTCATCGAGTACCTCGTCGCCCCCATTCCCAAGAGCAAGTCGCTCACCGACCTCAAGGCGGTGAAGGACGTTCTCCGCGTGCTGAAAGAAGGGGGCGCGGTGGGCATTTTTCCCGAGGGCAACCGCACGATCGGCGGCGGGCAGTGGGAGATGACGGACGCCATCGCCAAACTCGTGAAGGTTTCCAAAGTGCCGCTCGTGCTTTACAATCTCTGCGGCGGTTACGGCACCGATCCGCGCTGGGGCGGGAAGATCCGCCGCGGCACGAAATACACGGGGTTTGTCAGGCGGGTGGTGCAGCCGGAAGAATACGCCGCGATGAGCGCGGAAGAACTGTTCGGGCTCATCAAAACGGAACTCGACGTGAACGATACGCTCTCCGGCGAACGCTACAAAAGCCGCCGCCGCGCGGAATACATCGAGCGCGCGCTCTATCTCTGCCCCGTATGCGGGGGCGTTTCTTCCTTCGTTTCGCATAAAACGCGCTTTCGCTGCGCGCAGTGCGGCGCGGAGGCGGAATACACGGAGGATATGAAGATCGCCCCGCCGATCGGGGGGTATCGGAAGATCTCGGAATGGTTCGAATGGGAGAAAAAGGAGATCGTCCGCCGCGTTCTCGCGGGGGAAAAGGTCTGCGACGGCGGCGTTTTGTTCCGCGAGAGCATCAAGTTCAAACGGAAGAAGAAACTCGACGGAGACAGGGTGTGCATCGACGGGGAAAAACTCGTGATCGCGGGGGAAAAGGAACACGTTTATCCGTTGAAGGACATCGTCGCCCTCACCATGGTGGGCAAAAAGAAGTTTAATTTCTATTATGAGGGCCGCATTTTGCAGATCAAGGGCGATAAGCGGTTCTGCGCCATCAAATACGTGCACGTTTTCGAGGGATTGAGAGCCCTGCAAAGCGATAAAAACGAGCAAAAAGGAGAATAAAAAACAAATGAGTTTTACCGATCTGAACGTGTGGACCTTCATCATGGTCATCGCATCCATCGGGGTGAGCATGCTGCTGGCGTCCACGCTGAAGCACTTTCTGCCCTTCCTGAAAAAGACGCTGATGCCCGCCTCGGTTCTGGGCGGCATCATCCTGCTGATCGTTTCCACCGTCGTCTATTATGCGGCGGGGACGTATCTTTTCGATCTGTCGGTGTTCGGCGGCAACGGGGAAAGCGGATATTCCGGCATGCAGGTTCTGGAACTGATCACCTATCACTGCCTCGGCATCGGCTTTATCGCCACGGGCATGCGCAGTTCCAATAAAAAGTTTACCGCGCGGCGGGCGGGGGAGATCTTCGATTCAGGCGTGTTCACGGTCAACGGTTATCTCATTCAGGCGTTCGTGGGGCTGATTATAACCCTGCTCGCCGTGTGCGTGTTCCATACGGAAGGCATGATCTCCGCGGCGGGGCTGATCCTCGCGTTCGGTTTCGGTCAGGGCACGGGGCAGGCGTTCAACTACGGCAACATTTACGAACAGAGTTACGAGTTCGCTGGCGGCGCGAACTTCGGGCTCACCGTGGCGGCGCTGGGCTTTCTGGTCGCCTGTATCGGCGGGGTCATCTACATCAACGTAATGCGCAGAAAAGGGCTTATCAAGATCGATCTCGAGGCGAAGGAACGGCGCAATACCATTGCCGACTACGAGGATGAAAACGAACTGCCCAACGTGTCCTCCGTCGATAAATTCACCGTGCAGATCGCCATCGTGCTGGCGGTGTACGCCCTGTCTTTCGGGATCATGTACGGCATTTCCGCCCTTCTGCCCGATATGGCGGATACGATTTTCGGGTTCAATTTCTTCATCGGCGTGCTGCTCACCCTTCCCGTCAAGGCGATGCTGAACGGACTGTATAAAAAGAAAGTGGTCAAAATGAAGATCGTCAACAACTTCATGATGGACCGCATCTCCGGCATGGCGTTCGACATCATGATCGTTGCGGGCGTCGCCGCCATCCAGTTGCCGCTGCTCGCGGAATACTGGGGCGTGCTGCTCATTCTCGCGGCGGTGGGTACGGCGGTTACCTTCATCTACGTCAATTTCGTCAGCAAACGGCTGTTCCCGACTTACCGGCACGAACAGTTCCTCACGTGGTTCGGCATGCTCACCGGCACGGCGAGCACGGGCATGATCCTGCTCAGGGAGATCGACGGCTCTTACCGCACGCCCGCCAGCGAAAACCTCGTGTATCAGAACCTGCCGGCGATGGCGTTCGGCTTCCCGCTGATGTTTCTGGCAAGTTACGCGCCCGCGGGCAATCTGGAATCGCTGATCACCTGCGCCATCGTGTTTGTGGCGTTCATCGCCTTGAATATTTTACTGTTCAGGCGCAGCATCTTTAAAAAGCGTTTCGCGGGCCGTTACGCGGAAGCGGGCGAGGGAAACGAGCCCGCGGCGGAGGAAGGGGCTTGCGACGCCCCCGAAGGGGAAGACGGCGAAAAATAAACGGAAACTTTCTCCGCCCGCGCCGCGGGCGGAGAGATGAAAGAGCAAAAGGTGTTCCGCCCGAATTCGGGCGGAACGCCTTTTATCTTTTACGGGATGTGCCGCCGCTCAGCTGCGGATGACGGCTTTCGGCGTCTTTTCGTAAACGCGGTTGAAGTGGCGGTAAAAGGTGGTCATCGAATCGAACCCGAAATCGAAGGCGAGGTCGGAAAAGTTGATCTTGTCTTTTTTCTCCGCGGCGGCGACGAGTTTCTGCACCCGCACCATATTGATGTAGTTGTTCAGGTTTTCCCCGATGTAGGCGTTGAACAGCCGCGAAAAATAATACTTGTTGTAGCCGAATTTCTGCGCGAGGGAATCGAGGGTGATGGGCTCGGAGAAATGATCGTCGATATAATTGAGCGCGGAAACCACCGTGGAAAGGTTCGGCGCGGCGACGACGGGCCTTTTTTCGTAATGGGAAAGCAGCATCCCCATCAGAATATCCACATAGCCCTTCGCCACGAGGTAGGAAGAAAGATCCGCCCGATCCATCTTTTCAAAGCAGTCGCGGAGCACGCGGCGGTTGAATTCCCTGTCGCCGAGGAGGGGCGGCAGCGTTTCTTTATCCAGCGCGGCGGAAAAATCGCCCGCATAAGCGGCTTTCACGATGAGCACGTAATCGGTATAACTGGGCGCGGGGTACAGTTCGTGCACGGCGCAGCGGCGGGCAAAGACGATGTCGTCCTGTTCCGCTTCGAACGCCTCGCCGTCCACTTCGCAGCGCATTTTCCCGCCCGTAACGTAAATGATTTCGATGCAGCGGTGAAAGTGCGGCGGCGTGGAGCAGCCGTCCGCCCCGTCGTTTTTCATCAAAATGAAATCGTTTTCCCTGTCGTGTTTATATTCGTAAAACGCAGTTTTCTTCATGATGTCAATAAGTGGTATAAATTTATTCAATTTCGGGTAGAAACCGTCAATATTCAGTGGTATTATATCAGTAAAGCGCGGGGATGTCAACCGAATCCGCGCTTGTAAAGGAGACGGAAAATGAAAATCAGCGTAGTGAGTTCCATTCTCGGAGGAATGAGTCTGGACGAGAGCCTCGGCTATCTTTCCTCGCTGGGCGTGGATCAGTTCGAACTGGGCGTCGGCGGATACCCCGGCAAAGCGCATGCGGACGCGCTCGTTCTGAGCAAGGACGCGGCGATGCGGCAGAAACTGCTCGATACCTTCAAAAAACACGGCATGGGCATTTCCGCGCTGGCGGTGCACGGCAACTGCGTGCATCCCGATAAGGCGGTCGCCGCCCGCTTTCAGGCGGATTTCGAAGCCGCCTGCGTGCTGGCGGGGCAGATCGGCGTGGACAGGCTGGTTACCTTTTCCGGCTGCCCGGGTTCCGACCCCGCGGCGAAACAGCCTTCGTGGGTAACCTGCTGCTGGCCGCCGGAATACCAGAGCGTGGCGGAATACCAGTGGAACGACGTGCTCGTTCCCTATTGGAAAAAGGCAGTCGCCTTCGCGGCGGAACACGGCGTGAAGAAGATCGCCTTGGAACTGCACCCCGGCTTTTGCGTTTACAATGCCGGCACGTGCCTGCGCCTGCGCGAGGCCGTGGGGGATCTTATCGGCGCGAACGTCGATCCTTCCCATCTCTTCTGGCAGGGGATGGATATTCTCGAAGTCATCCGCGTGCTCGGCGAAAAGAAGGCGATCTATTATTTCCACGCGAAGGACACGCAGTTCAACGAATACAACGTGCGGAAAAACGGCGTGCTCGACACCGGCTCGTTTGCCGACGTCGCTAAACGTTCGTGGTATTTCTGCACCGTCGGCTACGGGCACGACGCGGCGCATTGGAAAAAGATTCTCGCGGCGCTGAAAGTCGCCGGATATGACGACAGCATTTCCATCGAGCATGAGGACGGGCTGATGTCCCCCAAAGAAGGGCTGGAAAAAGCCGTCGCTTTCATGAAGGAATGCGTGTTGCGGACGAACAACGAAGATATGTTCTGGGCGTAAACGCCATGAAAAGGAGAAGATATGAAATTTGCGGTTCAACTGTATTCGCTCAGGAAAACGGCGGAAAAGGAGGGCGGCGAGGCGGCGCTTAAAATCGTTGCCGCCGCCGGTTACGACGGCGTGGAATTTGCCGGCTTTTACGGGTATACGCCCGAAGAGATGCGCAAACTGACGGAAAAATACGCGCTCGTGCCCGTCTCCATGCACTGCGGCGTGAAGGAAGTGGAGCAAAACCTTCCCTACATCGACGCGCTGGGGATCAAAAACGTGTTCGTGGCGTGGGCGCCGAAAGATGCGTTTGACGATGAAGAAAAGTTCAGGGAAATGCTGGCGGATTTCGATAAAGCGCACGCGCTGCTCGCGCCCCGCGGCGTAACGGTAGGCTATCACAACCATGCCCACGAATTCGAGGACGGTAAAGACAGGATGCGCCAACTCTTCGACGCCGCGCCCTATCTGAAAGCCGAGCCGGACGTGTGCTGGCTGACGGTGGCTGGCAAGGACGCCGCCGCGTATCTGAAAGGCCTCGGCGATAAACTGACCATGGTGCACGTGAAGGAAGTCGCCGACGGCGATAAGGGCGAAGCGGTCATCGGCGAGGGCGTGGTCGATATGCAGGGCGTTTTCGCGGTGATGAAGAAAAAGGCTTTGCCGTGGGCTGTGCTGGAGGCGGAAAACATCGTCGGCGACACGGCGGAATACCTTTCCCGCAGTCTGAAAAACATGAAAAATTTATAAAAATCATATAAAAAAGAGGAGAAAAAAACATGAAAACCTACAGAGTCGGCGTCGTCGGCTGCGGCGGCATCGCGTGGGGCAAACATCTGCCCGCGCATAAGAGAAACCCCCATACGGAAGTGGTTGCGTTTTGCGACATCATCGAAGAACGCGCGGTGAACACCGCCAAGGAATTCGGCACGAAGGACGCCAAAACCTACACCGATTACAAGGAAATGTTCAAGGCGGGCGGGCTTGACATCGTTCTGGTGCTCACCCCCAACAACATGCACTGCCCCATCACCGTGGCTGCGCTGGACGCCGGCTTTCACGTGCTGTGCGAAAAGCCCATGGCGATGAATTACGCGGAGGCGAAAGAGATGCTCGCCGCCCGCGACAGGTCGGGCAAACAACTTTCCATCGGGTATCAGAACCGCTATCGGAAGGACGCGCTGTATCTGAAACAGCTTGCCGACGACGATTTCTTCGGCGAGATCTATTATGCGGAGGCATTGGCGGTGCGCCGCCGCGGCGTGCCCACGTGGGGTGTGTTCATAGACAAGGAAAAACAGGGGGGCGGTCCGCTCATCGATATCGGCACGCACGCCCTCGATCTGACGCTGTTCACCATGAACAACTACGAACCCGCCTACTGCGTCGGCAGGACTTTCCACAAACTCAACAAACAGCGCAACACCGGCAACGCCGGCGGCGACTGGGACGTGGATAAATTCACCGCGGAAGACAGCGCGTTCGGCTTCGTCGTGATGAAGAACGGTGCGGTCATCTATCTGAAATCCAGCTGGGCGCTCAACATCGCCGATCCCACGGAGGCGATCACCACGGTCTGCGGCGAAAAAGCGGGGGCGGATATGCTGCACGGGCTGCGCCTCAACACCGTCATGAACGGCAAGCAGGTGATGATCGAACCCGATCTCAACGGCGGGGCGATCCTCTTTTACGAAGGCGCGGGCGACAATCCCGAAGATCTGGAACTCGCCACCTTCCTGCGGGCGGTTTCCGGCGAAGGAAAACTGTATGTAACGGCGGATCAGGCGGCGGTGGTTACCCGCATCCTCGAAGGCATTTACGAATCCGACAGGACCGGCAAGCCCTTCTATTTCGACTGAGAAGCGGAAGATAAGCGTTGCCGTGCAGGCAGCCGTAGTGCGCCGCGGACGGCGAAAGGCGGGTAAAATGATCACTGTAAAGGCGGATTTTTCGCAGCGGAAAGGGCGTATCAAGCCCATGAATGCGGTGAACAACGGCCCTGT
>CALVUL010000033.1 GCA_944363555.1 uncultured Clostridia bacterium | reverse complement strand
GACGAATACCGCAAATATATCGAAAAAGATCCCGCGCTGGAACGGCGGTTCCAGCCGATCTTGGTGGACGCGCCCACGGCGGAAGAGAGCGTCGAGATCCTGAAAGGGCTCAGGGACCGCTACGAGGCGCATCACAAGGTAACGATCTGCGACGACGCCATCGAGGCGGCGGTAACCCTTTCCGATCGGTATATCGCCGACCGATTTCTGCCGGATAAGGCGATCGACCTCATCGACGAGGCCGCCTCCCGCGTGCGGCTCGACAGTTACAATCTGCCCGAAGCGGTGCGGGAAAAGGAACGGGAATTCCGCCGGACGGTGCCGTTACGGAACGAATCTTACCGACACGGCGACGATGCCGCGGCGGCGAAATATGAAAAGGAACTCGACAAGATCTCCGCGGAACTCGAGGAAATGCGCGATCGGCAGGAAGAGATCCGCTTGAAAACCAACCTCGAGATCCATAAGGACGACGTCGCCAAGATCGTGGCGGCGCAGACCGGTATCCCCGCGGCGAAACTGACGGAGTCGGAAGCGGAACGGTTTTTGCGGCTGGAAGACGAACTGACGAAACGCGTCATCGGGCAAAACGCCGCCGTGAAGGCGGTGTGCCGCGCCATCCGCCGCGCCCGCGCGGGGCTCAACGACGTCAACCGCCCTCTCGGCAGTTTCATCTTCGTGGGCCCTACGGGCGTCGGCAAAACGGAACTTTCCAAGGCGCTTGCGGAATGTCTGTTCGACGACGAGCGGAATCTGATCCGCATCGACATGAGCGAATATATGGAAAAGCATTCCGTGGCGAAACTCATCGGCGCGCCCCCGGGGTACGTCGGATTCGACGAAGCGGGTCAGCTTACGGAAAAGGTAAGGCGGAAGCCCTACTCCGTGGTGCTTTTCGACGAGATCGAGAAGGCGCACCCCGATATTTTCAATCTGATGCTGCAGATCCTCGACGACGGCAGGCTGACCGACAGCCGCGGCAGGCTGGTGAACTTCCGCAACACCATCATCATCATGACCTCCAACGCGGGGGCGAGCGAGGCGGCGGGCGCTTCCCTCGGGTTCGGCGCGGCAGGCGCCGCCGCGGAATACGAACGGATGAGCGAACGGATCCGCGACGCGCTCAAAGCGCAGTTCCGTCCGGAATTTTTGAACCGCGTGGACGACATCGTGATCTTTTCCAGACTCGGCAAAGAGGACGCGGGGCGCATCGTGGAGATCCTGCTCGGCGGGCTGAAAAAGCGGATGGCGGATATGGGGATCGGGCTTTCGGTAACGAAGGCGGCGCTCGATTTCGTTACCGAAAGCGGGTATGACGACGAATACGGCGCGCGCCCGTTAAAGAGAAACATCCAGCGGCTGGTGGAAGATCCCCTTTCGGACGAGGTTTTAAGAGGCGGCGTGCGGGAAGGCGAAACGGTAACGGTGGACAGCGACGGGGAAAAACTCGTGTTCCGTTCCCGAAAATAAAGGGAAACGCCCTTCCGGCGTAGAATATATTTATAAGGAACCCGAAAAACGGGGTGATAATTCTTTTACAGGAGGCTTATTTATGAACATCGAAATCATCGAAAGAAATTATCAGGCAAGCGATCATCTCAAACGCATCGTCGAACAGAAACTGGAAAAACTCGATAAATATTTCGACGGGCCCGACACCAAGTGCAAGGTGTATTTCAAAAAGGAAAACATCTCCTTAAAGACAGAGGTGATGCTCGAATATCAGGGAAGGATCGTCCGCGCGCAGGAGATCAGCGATAATTTTTACGACAACATCGACAAGGTTTTGCCGAAGATCGAAGGGCAGATCAGAAAATACCGCACGAAGTTCGACAAGGCGCAGAAAAACAACGCCTTCAAGGAACAGCGCGTTTACGAGCCGGAAGAGGAGATCCGCCCCGCGAAAGAGGGCATCGTGAAGGAAAAGCGTTTCAAGTTAAAGCCGATGCTCGTGGAGGAAGCGGTGGAGGAAATGGATATGCTCGGGCATTCCTTCTTCATCTTTTTCGATCTGAAATCGCAGAGCATAAAAGTGCTTTATAAGCGCAGCGACGGCAGCCTCGGTCTCATCGATCCGGAAATCTGATCCCGAGGCGGGCGATATGGAGATCGGCGTATCGACGGCGTCGCTCTTCGTGCGGAAAACCACGGAGGACGCGCTCTCTTACTTATGCGAAGAAAAAATCCCCGTAACGGAAGTCTTTTTTTCCACCTACAGGGAATACAGCCGCGCTTTCGGCGGTTTGCTGAAAGAACGGCTTTGCGGGGGCACGAAAGTGCATTCCGTACATACCCTGACCACGCAGTTCGAACCGCAGCTGTACAGCGTGAATCCCCGCGCGGCGGAGGATTCCTTTGAAATTTTAGAAGGCGCGATGCAGGCGGCGGAGGAGATCGGCGCAAAGTATTACACGTTTCACGGCGTGGCGCGGATGAAGAAAACGCCCGTCGCGATGGATTACGACAGGATCGGGGAAGTTACGCGCCGTATTTTCTCCCTTTGCGCCGCGCATGGCGTGACGCTGAGTTACGAAACGGTGCACTGGTGTTATTACAATTTCAAGGGCTTTTTCCGCGAAGTCGCAAGCCGCTGCCCCGGGCTGAAAGGCGTGCTCGACATCAAACAGGCGCGCCAGAGCGGCGTGTTTTACGGCGATTTCATCGAAGATATGGGCGAAAACATCGCCACGGTGCACCTTTCCGATATCGACGCGGACGGAAAAATGCGCCTTCCGGGCAAGGGCTGTTTCGATTTCGGGGAATTGTTCAGGCGGCTCAGAGACGTCGGGTTCGGCGGCGCGCTTTTGGTGGAGGCGTATCAGGGCGATTACGGCGATTTGAAGGAACTCAAAGAGTCCGTCGGCTTTCTCTCGGAACTGGCGGATAAGATTTTTTAAGCGAAAAAAACGAAGGCGGTTTTCCGGAAGGAGATCCGCCTTCTCTCGTTTTTCCGAAACGCGTTTTTTATTGCGGAAAAGACAAAAAATATCAAAATTAGTATTGACATTTGCCGCGATTTATATTACAATAATAGTAAGTAAAACATTAGAAAAAAGAAAAGGATGGAAACAAAGAGGATGAAGGCGAAATATCTTCACGCGAAATGGCAAAAGTCCATGCGTTTGAGATTCGATTATAACAACATGATGGCGGAGTTCGTCGGCGAAGGTCAGGGGATCGCGCAGGCGGATCTGCGGGCGGAAAAGGAACGTTTTGCCGCCGCGTTCGCAAAAGTGCAGCAAAAGCGCGGCACGGGCATGATGGGATGGACGGAACTTCCCTACAATCAGGCGGAAGTCGTCGCCGATATTCTCGTCACGGCGCGGGAGATCCGCAGGAAATACGACGCGTTCGTGGTGCTCGGCATCGGCGGTTCGGCGCTCGGCCCCATCGCCGTGATGCAGGCGCTCAAACACATGCGTTACAACGACCTTTCCAAAACCAAAAGAAAGGGTCCCCGCTTTTATGTGGAGGATAACGTCGATCCCGAACGCATGCGCTCTTTGTTCGACGTTATCGACGTGAAAAAGACGATGTTCAACGTCATCACAAAAAGCGGCTCCACGAGCGAAACGATGTCGCAGTACCTCATCATCTACGACATGCTGAAAAAAGAACTCGGCAAGGACGCGGCGAAACACATCATCGCCACCACTTCCGAAAAGAAAGGCAACCTCATCAAACTCGCAAAGCAGGAAGGATTCAAGACATATTATATTCCCGACGGCGTGGGCGGCAGGTTTTCCGAACTCAGCCCTGTGGGGCTGCTGCCCGCCGCGGCGGTGGGGATCGATATCCGCCAGATGCTCGCGGGCGCGGCGTTTATGGATAAACTTTGCAAAGAGGAACGCTTCAGAAAGAACCCCGCGCTGATGTCCGCCGCGCTTTCCTATCTTTCGATGAAGCGGGGCAAAAACATTTCCGTAATGATGCCCTATGCCGATTCGCTGCGCTATATGTCCGATTGGTACTGCCAGCTGTGGGCGGAAAGCCTCGGCAAGGCGGAAACCCTTTCGGGCGAAAGCGTTTACGCGGGGCAGACGCCCGTCAAGGCGCTGGGGGTAACCGACCAGCATTCGCAGGTGCAGCTTTACCGCGAAGGGCCGTTCGATAAAGTCGTTACCTTTCTCGCGGTGGATCGCTACCGCACGGAATGCGTCATTTCCGACGGCTGCGAGGATATTCCGGATGTCAACTTCCTCTGCGGGCACACGATGAACGAACTCATCGACGCCGAACGGAAAGCCACCGAGTACGCGCTCACGGCGGCGCACCGCCCGAACAGGACGATCTATCTGCCGGAAGTCAATCCCTTCACCATCGGCGAACTCTTATATTTTTACGAAATGGAAACGGCGTTTTGCGGCGAAATGCTCGGCATCGATACTTACAATCAACCGGGCGTGGAAGCCGGCAAGAACGCGACGTACGCGCTTCTCGGCAGAAAGGGCTACGAACACATCAGGGAAGAAATGCAGGCGGTCAAAACGAAAAAAGAAGAATATATCTGTTAAAGGTATTTTTGCCGCGGCTTGATTTCAGGCTGCGGCAAATTCGATAAAACAAGACGAAAGGGGCAGAAATGAAAGAAAATTTACCGTTGTATCTTTTTCATCAGGGAACGAATTTCCGCGCGTACGAATATCTCGGCGCGCATTTCGGCAGGCTGAACGGTAAAAAGGGCGTGTTTTTCCGCACGTGGGCGCCCGCGGCGGAAAGCGTTTCCGTGGTGGGGGATTTCAACGGCTGGGATCGGGAAAAAAATCCGATGGAACGCGTCAGCGACGGCGGGGTGTACGAAACCTTCGTCGCCGGCGCGAAGGTCTACGATAACTATAAGTTCGCCGTCAGGTCGAAAAAAGGCTGGGTGAACAAGGCGGATCCTTACGCCTTCCACGCGGAAACGCCGCCGGGGACGGCGTCGAAGGTTTACGACCTTTCCGGCTATAAGTGGAACGACGCGTCTTACCGCGCCGCGGCGCGCGGCAGAAGCGTGTATTCCTCGCCCGTCAACATCTACGAAGTCAGTCTTTCGAGCTGGAAGCGGAAGGAAAACGGCGATTATCTTACCTACCTCGAACTTGCGGAAGAACTCGTGCCTTACGTGAAGAAAACGGGCTATACCCACGTGGAATTCATGCCGATCGCGGAACACCCGTACGACGGCAGCTGGGGGTATCAGATCACGGGGTATTACGCCGTAACTTCCCGTTTCGGCACGCCGCACGATTTCATGCGCCTTGTGGACGCGTTTCATCAGGCGGGCATCGGCGTCATTCTCGACTGGGTTCCGGCGCATTTCCCGAAGGACGAACACGGGCTCTGCGAGTTCGACGGCGGGCCCTGCTACGAATATGCCGATCCGCGGAAAGCGGAACACAAGGGCTGGGGAACGCGCGTGTTCGACTGGGGGCGCAACGAAGTGCGCAGTTTTCTGATCTCCAACGCCATGTTTTTGTTCGAGGTGTTCCATGCGGACGGGCTGCGTGCGGACGCCGTCGCCTCCATGCTCTATCTCGATTACGACAGAAAGGACGGGGAGTGGGCGCCCAACGAATACGGCGGCAATTACAATCTGGAGGCGATCTCGTTTTTCAGAAAACTCAACGAAACGGTGTTCGCCGCCTATCCTTACGCGCTGATGATCGCGGAGGAATCCACGGCGTTTCCCATGATCACGAAACCCGCGTATCTCGGCGGGCTGGGTTTCAATTTCAAATGGAACATGGGCTGGATGAACGATACGCTTTCCTATATGCAGGCGGATCCGTATTTCCGCGCGGCGAACCACAACAAGATGACCTTTTCGATGTACTACGCGTTCAGCGAGAATTTCATCCTGCCGCTTTCCCACGACGAAGTCGTGCACGGCAAGCGCGCCCTGCTCGACAAGATGCCGGGCGGTTACGACGACAAATTCGCCAATCTGCGCGCCTATATGGGCTATATGTATTCCCACCCGGGGAAGAAACTCGTGTTCATGGGGGCGGAGATCGGGCAGTTCAAGGAATGGGCGTATAAAGAAGGGCTGGAATTTTTCCTGCTCGGTTACGAAAAGCATAAAAAACTGCACGCGTATTTTTGCCGGCTCAACGCATATTATAAGGATACGCCCGCGCTGTACGAGATCGAGGATTCGTGGGACGGGTTCGAGTGGATCTATCCCGACGAACGGGACAGAAACATCCTCGCCTACAAGCGGTTCGCCAAGGACGGCACGCCCGTATACGTTGCCATCAACTTTTCCGGCTGCGACGCCGTCGGGTTCGAGCTGAAAGCCGACCGCGGCAGATACGTGATCGCCGTGAACAGCGACGCGCCCGCATTCGGCGGCGCGGGGACGCTGAAAAAGCGGATCTTTACGGCGAAAAGAACGCGGAAAAACGACGTGAACTGTTATATGAAGTTCACCCTGCCGCGCCTTTCCTGCGTGTATTTCGTGAAAGAGTCAAAATGATTCGCCGCGGCGCGCCGCGGGGAGAGATTATAAATAAGGGGATCTTTTATGGTAAGAAAGAAAAAATGTGTTGCAATGCTCCTTGCGGGCGGACAGGGCAGCCGCCTGTACGCGCTCACGAACAAGATCGCAAAACCGGCGGTCTCCTTCGGGGGCAAATACAGGATCATCGATTTTCCGCTGTCCAACTGCGTCAATTCCGGCATCGATACGGTGGGCGTGCTCACGCAGTACCAGCCGCTGCTCTTAAACGATTACATCGGCAACGGGCAGCCTTGGGATCTGGACAGGGCGTACGGCGGCGTACATATCCTTTCGCCCTATCAGGGGAAACATTCCTCAGACTGGTATAAGGGTACGGCGAACGCCATCTATCAGAATCTGCATTTCATCCGGCAGTTCAATCCCGATTACGTGTTGGTTTTATCGGGCGATCACATCTATAAAATGGATTATTCGCGGATGATCAACTTTCATATCCTGAAAGGGGCGGACTGCACCATCGCCGCGATTCGGGTGTCGTTGGAGGAGGCGTCGCGTTTCGGCATCCTCAACGCGGATGAAAACGACGTCGTTTACGAATTCGAAGAAAAGCCCAAAAAACCGAAAAGCACCCTCGCTTCGATGGGAATTTACGTCTTTTCCGCGCAAAAACTCTACCGCTATCTGGAAGAGGACGCGGCGAAGGAAAAATCGAGCAACGATTTCGGTAAGGACGTGCTCCCCGCCATGCTCGCCGCGGGCGAAAAAATATGCGCCTATTTGTTCGAAGGGTATTGGAAGGACGTTGGGACCATTCAGTCGCTTTACGACGCGAACATGGATCTCCTCGGCGATACTCCCAAACTCAACGTCAGCGACGCGTCGTGGAAGATCCAGTCGAGAAGTCCGCTGTCGCCGCCGCAGTATCTGGCGGAAACGGCGAAGGTCAACAACAGCATCGTGCTTTCCGGCTGCGAAATTTTCGGCACGGTGGAAAATTCCATCCTGTCGAGCAACGTCGTCGTGAAAAAAGGCGCCTGCGTGCGCAACAGCATCGTGATGGAGGATGTCGTCATCGGGGAGGATTCTGTCATCGAATACGCCATCATCGACGAGCATACCGATATAGGCAGGCGCGTGAAACTCGGCGAAGTCAGGGAAACGGGCAAGGGGATCGCCGTCGTCGGCAGGGATCTTACGGTGGCGGACGGTGCCGTCATCGCCGGCGGCGCGATGATCGAAAAAGACGAAGAAGGGAGGGCGTGATCATGAAGGCGTTAGGCATAGTTTTTTCCAACATTCACGATACAAATCTTCCCGAACTCGTCAGGATGCGCACCCTCGCGTCCATTCCCTTCGGCGGCAGGTACCGCCTCATCGATTTCGCCCTGTCCAACATGGTCAATTCCGGCATCGACAAGGTCGGGGTCATCACCAAGCGCAATTACCGTTCGCTGATGGACCACGTGGGCAGCGGCAAGGACTGGGATCTGGCGCGCAAGGACGGCGGGCTCATCATCCTGCCGCCTTTCGGGGACAGGGACAGCGACGGGCTGTATAACTCCCGTCTCGAAGCGCTCAGGAGCATAACGGGGTTTTTGGGGCATTGCGACGAGGATTACGTGGTGATGACCGACTGCGACAACGTCTGCCGCATCAATTATAACGACGTCATCGAATTTCACCGCGTCAACAAGGCGGATATTACGCTGGTATACCGCAGGAGTTTGGCGGACGAAGATAACCCCGTCATTCTCGAAACCGACGGCGAACATCGCGTGATCAATCTGAAATACGAAAGGAAATCCGAAGGGGAAAACAAGGTTTTCGCCAACATATACGTGCTGAAACGCTCCCTTCTGATGAGCCTTATCATGGATTCGCTTTCTTCCAACTTTGCGCATTTTACCACCGATCTTCTGGGGAGCAACGTGCGCGCCATGCGCATCATGGGGTACGAACACAAAGGGTATTTCGCGGCGATCACTTCGATGCAGCGCTATTACGAGCGGAACATGGACCTGCTCGACGAAAAGAACCGGCACGAACTGTTCGGCGACAGAAGCGTATTCACGAAGATCCGCGACAGCGTGCCCACGAAATACGGCGCGGGCGCGGTGGTGAAAAATTCCCTCATCGCCGACGGCTGCGTCATCGAAGGCACGGTGGTGGACTCCGTGATCTTCCGCGGCGTGAAGGTCGCGCGCGGTTCCGTGGTGAAAAAATCCATTCTGATGCAGGATACCGTTCTCGGGGAAAACGTAACGATGAACTGCATGATCACCGATAAAGACGTCGTCGTCAGGGACATGCGCGTGCTTTCCGGCAGTGAAAACCATCCGTTTTATATTCCGAAAGGAAGTATGATTTAAATATTTTTAGGAGAGGAAAAAATGAGCGAGAAAAAAAAGACGGGCGCCGCTAAAACGGCGGAAAAGAAAAGCGCGGCGAAAAAAGCCGCCGTGAAAAAGGCGGCTATGCCCGCCGTGGAAGTGGTCAAAAAACGGCGGGTGATGATCGCCGCTTCCGAATGTAACCCCTTCGTGGCGACGGGCGGACTTGCGGACGTGATCGGCTCTTTGCCCAAAGCGCTGGCGAAAAACGGCAATTTCGAGGTGTGCGTGATCCTGCCGCTGTATTATTCCGTCAGTCAGGACGTGCGCAACAGGCTGGAATACGTAACGAATTTTTACGTGCAGCTTTCGTGGCGGCGGCTGTACTGCGGCGTGTTCAGGCTCGTCGAAAACGGCGTAACCTATTATTTCCTCGACAACGAGTATTATTTCAAGCGCGGCGGAGGGATCTACGGCTTTTACGACGACGGCGAGCGTTTCGCCTTCTTTTCCAAAGCGATTATGGAAACCATCGGCAATCTCGATCTTTTCCCCGACGTGCTGCAATGCAACGACTGGCAGACGGCTGCCGCCATCGTTTATCTGAGAACGCTGTACAACTGGAGCGTCGATTTCAGAAAGATCAAAACGATTTTCACCATTCACAACATAGAATATCAGGGGAAGTTCGGGCAGGAAACGCTGGGCGATCTGTTCGGATTCCCCGCCAATATCTACCAGACCATCGAATTTGACGGGTGTATCAACCTGATGAAAGGGGCGATCGAACTCGCCGACGCCGTCAACACCGTTAGTTCCACGTATGCGGAGGAGATCAAGACCCCCGCTTTCGCGCACGGGCTGGACGGCATCATCCGCCGCAACGAACAAAAGATCTACGGGATCTTAAACGGCATCGACACCGATTCTTACGATCCGGAAACGGATAAAACGCTGTTTGCGAATTACTCGCTCAAAGACATGAGCGGCAAGGCGGTGTGCAAGGCGGAACTGCAGAAGATGCTCGGTCTGTCCGTCCGCCCAGACGTGCCCGTGGTGGCGATCGTGTCCCGTCTGGTATCCCATAAGGGGCTCGATCTCGTAACCGCCGTCGTCGAGCAGTTCCTCACGGAGGACGTGCAGCTCGTCGTTTTGGGCAAAGGGGATAATTTTTACGAAAACTTCTTTTCCGCCATCGGCAGGCATTATCAGGGGAAATGTTCCACGATCATCGCCTTCAACCCCGATCTTTCGCGGAAGATCTATTCGGGCAGCGATATTTTCCTGATGCCCTCCAAAGCGGAACCGTGCGGGCTTTCGCAGATGATCGCTTCCCGTTACGGCACGGTCGCCGTCGTCAGGGAAACGGGGGGATTGAACGACAGCATCAAAGCGTATACCGGCGCGGCGGGCAACGGATTTACTTTCCGCGAATACAACGCGCACGATATGCTCTACGTGCTGCGCGAGGCGGTGCGCACTTACCGCAGCCCCGCGTGGGAAGAAGTGAGAAGGCGCGCGATGGAAAGCGATTTCAGCTGGAAGGTTTCCGCGGCGGCATACGAAAAACTATACAATAAAGTCATCGGCTGAGGCGGGCGGAAAAGCGGTCCCGCCGAAACAGAAAGGAGCAATATGAATACGAACTTAACGGAAAAAGACGCGGCATCCATGATCAGAGGGAAACTTTCCCGTTATTTCGGCGTTTCCGTAAAAGAGGCCACGAAAGAACAACTGTACAAGGCGGTGGTGATGTCCGTAAGGGACATCCTGCTGGAAAAGCGCGAAAGATTTTATAAAAAATACCGTTCGCAGGAAGGCAAACGGGTGTATTACCTGTGCATGGAATTCCTGCTCGGCAAATCGCTGAAAAACAACATCTACAATCTCGGCGCGGAGGCGGCTTTTTCCGCCGCCCTCAAATCCACGTCCGTAACGCTGGAAGAACTTTACGAAGCGGAGCCCAACGCGGGGCTGGGCAACGGCGGGCTCGGCAGGCTTGCCGCCTGTTTTCTCGACGGGCTCGCCACGCAGAATTATCCCGCCATGGGATATTCCATTTTATACGAATACGGGCTGTTTGCGCAGAAGATCGTCGACGGCTGGCAGACGGAACTTCCCGAAGTCTGGCTGCCCGGCGGGGAAGTATGGCTTACGCAGCGGACCGATCTCACCTTCAAGGTGAAGTTCGACGGCTACGTCAAGGAACGCTGGACGGACAAAGGGCTCGTCGTCGAGCATGCGGACGCCAAGGTGGTGGAAGCGCAGGCGTACGACATGATGGTTTCCGGCAAGGATTCGGAAGCCGTTTCCGTTCTCCGCCTGTGGCGGGCGCAGAACGTGCACGATTTCGATATGAAGTCCTTTTCGCAGGGCGATTACATGCGCGCCATGCAGGACGACAACGAAGCGGAACTCATTTCCAAGGTGCTTTATCCTTCGGACGAACATTACGAGGGCAAATCCCTGCGCTTAAAGCAGCAGTATCTGCTCGTTTCGGCGTCTTTGCAGAATATCGTGAAGGATCATCTGCGCCGCTACGGTTCCCTCGATACGCTGCCCGATATGGCGGCGATCCACATCAACGACACCCATCCCGCGCTGTGCGTGCCCGAACTCATGCGCCTTTTAATGGACGAACACGGCTATTCGTGGGAACGCGCGTGGGACATCGTTTCCCGTACCGTCGCCTATACGAACCATACCGTGATGAGCGAGGCGCTGGAAAAGTGGAACGAGGATCTCATCCAGCGCAAACTGCCGCGCATCTATTCCATTCTGAAGGAGATCAACCAGCGTTTCTGCGGCGATATGTGGGGGCTTTTCCCGGGGGATTGGGACAAGATAGACAGGATGTCGATCTTCTCGCACGGGCAGGTGAAGATGGCGAATTTAAGCGTGATCGCCTCGCACAAGGTCAACGGTGTTTCCGCCCTGCACTCCGAGATCATCAAAAAGAGCGTGTTTAAGGATTTTTACGACGTGTGGCCCGATAAGTTCACCAACGTTACCAACGGCATCGCCCACCGCCGGTGGCTGTGTCAGGCGAATCCGGAACTGAGCGAACTTTTAAGCGACTGCATCGGCAGCGGATATGTTTACGACGCGGAAAAACTTTCCGATTTCAAAAAGTTCGAAAAGGATAAAACGGTGCTCGCGCGGCTCAACGAGATCAAACGCGTCAAAAAGGAACAATTCTGCGCTTACGTGAAGAAGACCAACGGAGAAACGCTCGATCCCGATTCGATCTTCGACGTACAGGCAAAGCGCCTGCACGAATACAAGCGCCAGCTTTTAAACGCGATGCACATCATCGCCCTTTATAACGATCTGAAGGAAAATCCCGATCTCGACGTGCAGCCGAAAACCTTCGTCTTCGGCGCGAAAGCCGCGCCCGGTTATTATTTCGCCAAAGAGATCATCAAACTGATCTGGTTTTTGGCAAAGGACATCGAAAAAGACCCGATCGTCGGCAAAAAACTGAAAGTCGTCTTTATGGAAAATTATTCCGTCTCGATGGCGGAATGCATGATGCCCGCCGCGGAGATCAGCGAACAGATCTCGCTGGCGGGGAAAGAGGCGAGCGGCACGGGCAATATGAAGTTCATGATCAACGGCGCGCTCACCGTCGGCACGCTGGACGGTGCCAACGTGGAAATGCAGGAGGCGTGCGGGGCGGAAAACATCTTCATCTTCGGGCTGACCGCCCGCGAAGTGGAAGATCTTTGGAAGCGCGGCTACAACGCGACGGAATATTACAGCCGCAATCCCCGCCTCGAAAAGGTGATCGATGCTCTGAACCGCGGGTTCAACGGCAAATCGTTCGCAAACATCGCCTCTTATCTGCTGAAAGGCAGCCCCGTGGCGGATCCCTATATGTGCATGGCGGATTTCGGCGCGTACTGCGAGATCCACAAACTGGCGGACGAAACCTATAAAGACAAGATGAAGTGGGCGAAGATGTCGCTCAACAACATCGCGGCGGCGGGCAGATTTTCCGCCGACAGGAGCGTCAGGGAATACGCGCAGAACATCTGGGGGCTGAAACAAATCAGATAAGGTGGTTTTATGAAGTTTTATTTTAACCCGCTCGAAACGCGCTGCAAAAGCGTAACGGGCGGCGTCGAGAGGAAAACGCCCGTTTCTTTCAGGGTGTTTACCGACGCGGCTTGTTGCGAACTGGTCATCCGCAAAGACGGCGTCAACGACAGCTGCTATTGCGAAATGGCGGCGGAAAACGGCGGCTTTTCCTATGAGATCACGCTGAACGATACGGGGCTGTACTGGTACTATTTCAGACTGAACAGAAAATATTACATCGGCGCGGGGGAGGATCTGACGGCGGTTTCCTCCGTCAATCCGCGCGCCTATCAGCTTACCGTTTACGCCCCCTTCGTTACCCCCGACTGGATCAAGGGCGGCGCGGTGTACCAACTCTTTCCCGATCGTTTCAGAAGATGCGGCGAAATCGTGAAGAAAGCGGGAAGGATCTATCACGAAAACTGGAACGAAACGCCCGTTTTTCTTCCCGACGCCGACGGCAAAGTGAAGAACAACGATTTTTTCGGCGGCAATTTCGCCGGAATGGCGGAAAAACTCGATCACATCGCCGCACTCGGCATTACGGCGATTTATCTGAACCCCGTGTTCGAGGCGTACAGCAACCACCGTTACGATACGGGCGATTACGAAAAATTCGATGAAACGCTGGGCACGAAAGAGGATTTTAAGGCGTTTTTGCAAAAGGCGCAAGATCTCGGCATACGCGTTATTTTCGACGGCGTGTTCAATCACACGGGGGCGGACAGCCGCTATTTCAACAAATACGGCAATTACGATTCCGTAGGCGCGTATCAGAGCAAGGATTCGCCTTATTACGGCTGGTACAGGTTCATCGAATTTCCCGATAAATACGCGTCGTGGTGGGGGTTCGACACGCTGCCCGCCGTCAACGAAAACAACTCCGGCTTTGAAAAATTCATCGCCGGCAGGGACGGCGTCGTGGAACGTTACTTGAAAGAAGGCGTCGGCGGTTGGCGGCTGGACGTTGCGGACGAGCTTCCCGACGAGTTTATCCGGCTGATCCGCGCGGCGGCGAAGGGGGCGAACCCCGACGCCCTTCTCATCGGCGAAGTTTGGGAGGACGCTTCCAATAAGGTTTCCTATAACGTGCGCCGGAAATATCTGCAGGGCGCCGAACTCGACGGGGCGATCAACTATCCCTTCCTGCGCGCGGTGCAGAAGTTCGTGAAGGAAGGGGACGCCCGCGCGTTTTCCAAACACATCAGAACGCAGATCGACCACTATCCGAAACAGAGTCTCGACGTGTGCTTTAACGTGCTCGACACCCACGATACGCCCCGCGCCCTCACCGCGCTGGCGGACGGCACGCCGAAGAGCGACGACAAGCGGGAATGGGCGGAATTCCGCCTGAGCGGCGAAGGATACGAAACCGCCAAACGGCGGCTGAAGATCGCCTCTCTTCTGCAATACACCGTCCCGGGCGTTCCCTGCCTGTATTACGGGGACGAGGCGGGCATGCAGGGCTATAAAGACCCGCTGAACCGCCTGCCGTATCCGTGGGGGAGCGAGGATAAAGATCTGCTGAAATGGTATGCCTTCCTCGGCAGGCTGCGCGCCCTCGCGCCCTTCGCGGGCGGCGCGTACAGGGAACTTTACGCGGACCGCCGCGCGCTGGTTTTCGAGCGCCGCGCGGGGGAGGACGCCGTGATCGTGGCGGTGAACATGGGCAACAACGAATACGCGCTGCATTTCGGCGGCGAGATTTACGAGTTGATCTCGGGGAAGAAAAAGAAGGATAAAGCGGTCGTCGCGCCGTATTCCTTCGGCGTATATTATACGGAGAAGATATGACGTACGCCGAAGTCGTGGAAAAGATAGCGGCTTTATCCACCGAAAAACAGCGTAAATTCACGGAAAAACTCACGCCGACGGCCGATAAGATCTACGGCGTGCGCGTGCCGGACCTCCGCGCGCTGGCAAAAGAGATCGCGCCGGAAGCGGATGCGTTTTTGGCGGCGGAAAAACGCTCGCTGGAAGAAAAGATGCTGCACGGTTTTATCCTTTGTTACCGCAAGCGGCGTTTTGAGGAATTCAGAAAGGACATTCTCTCTTTCGTTTCCCTCATCGATAACTGGGCGGTGTGCGACTGCGTCGCGGCGACCTGCAAAACGATCGCAAAGAACAAGGCGGCGTTTTTCGGGGACATCGAAGATCTCGCCGCGGATAAACGCCCTTTCGTGCGGCGGTTCGCCGTCGTGCTGCTCCTCGATTTTTACGCGGGGGAAGAATACGCGCCGCGCATCTTTTCCCTTTGCGAACGGATGGCGCGCGGGGAGTATTACGTGAATATGGCGATCGCTTGGCTGCTGAGCGTGTGTTACGTGAAAGCGCCCGCGGCGACGAAAGCCTATCTGGCGCGCTGCACGCTGGAAGAGGATATTCTGAAAAAGACGGAACGCAAGATTCTGGAAAGTTTTCGCGTAAGCGAAGAAGATAAACAAAATATCAGAAAGTACGGAGTAAAATACTGAAAATGGACATCACCGCAAGACTCAGCGAAGAGTTTAAAATAAAGCCCGTTTATGCGGAAAACATCGTGAAACTCATCGACGACGGCAACACTATCCCCTTTATCGCCCGTTACAGAAAGGAAATGCACGGCAATCTGGACGATCAGATCCTGCGCGAATTCGCAGACCGTCTGGCATATCTTCGCAACCTCGAAAAGCGCAAGGAAGAGGTGCGTTCCGCCATCGAGGAGCAGGGCAAGATGACGGAGGAGATCGCTTCCGCCCTCGCGGAGGCAAAGACGCTGACGGAGGTGGAGGATATCTACCGCCCGTACAAGCAGAAGAAAAAGACCCGCGCCACCGTCGCCATAGCGAAAGGGCTGGAGCCCTTGGCGGACATCGTGCAGGCGCAGAACGTTACCGAAGGCACGGCGGAAGATCTGGCGAAGCCGTTTATCAGCGAGGAAAAAGGCGTCAAAACGGCGAAAGAGGCGCTGGATGGCGCGAAAGACATCGTCGCCGAGCGCATTTCCGACGACGCGGAACTGCGCAAAAAACTCCGCAAAATCTTCCTCAAACAGGCGGAGATCTCCACAAAACTCGTCGAGGATAAGGAAAACGCCAAAACGTACGAGATGTATAAGGATTATTCCGAACCGGTCTCGGAGATCAAGAGCCACCGCGTGCTCGCCGTCAACCGCGGCGAGGCGGAAGGGTGCCTCAAAGTGAAGATCGATTTCGACAAGGCGTTCGGCACGCGCATCTGTCAGGCGTTCGCCGTCAGGGCGGGTTCGGTAACGTCGTATTTGGTGGAAGAGGCGGCGGCGGACGCTTACGAGAGGCTGATTTTCCCGTCGATGGAGAGGGAGATCCGTTCCCTTCTGACGGAAGAGGCTTCCGAACAGGCGATCAAGATGTTCGAGGTCAATCTCCGCCCGCTGCTCATGCAGCCGCCTCTCAAAGGAAAAGTCGTGCTCGGTTACGACCCCGCGTACAGAACGGGCTGCAAACTCGCCGTCGTCAATCCGCAGGGCACGGTGCTTTATAAAACGGTCATTTACCCCACGCCGCCGCATAATAAGGTGGAAGAATCGAAAAAGATCTTAAAAGACATCATCGGCAAATACGGGGTGGAAGTCGTTTCCATCGGCAACGGCACGGCGTCCAAGGAATCGGAAATTTTCGTGGCGCAGACGTTGAAGGAGATCGACGCGAAAGTGTCCTACATCGTGGTGAGCGAGGCGGGCGCGTCGGTATATTCCGCGTCCAAACTGGGGGCGGAGGAGTTCCCCGATTACGACGTGGCGGAACGCAGCGCCGTTTCCATCGCCCGCCGTCTGCAGGATCCTTTGGCGGAACTCATCAAGATCGATCCCAAATCCATCGGCGTGGGGCAGTATCAGCACGATATGCCGCAAAACCGGCTGGACAGCGTGCTGGAAGGCGTGCTGGAAGACTGCGTGAACAGCGTGGGCGTCGATCTGAACACGGCGAGCGTTTCCCTTCTGAAATTCGTTTCGGGGCTCAACGCGGGGATCGCCAAAAACATCGTAAAATACCGCGACGAAAACGGGAAGTTCCGTTCGCGCAGGGAGATCTTAAAGGTAAGCAAACTCGGCGAAAAGGCGTTCGAGCAGTGCGCGGGCTTTCTGCGCATCACCGACGGCGACAACATTCTCGACAACACCGCCGTGCATCCGGAATCGTATAAGAGCGCGGAGGCGCTGCTTTCCGCCTTCGGCTATACCGACGAGGATGTGCGCGCCGGCAGGATCAGGGATCTGCCCGAGCGCATCCGCGAAAGGGGGGAAGAATCCGTCGCCGCCGCCTGCGATATGGGCGTGCCGACGATGCGAGACATCGTAACGGAACTTTTAAAACCCGGCAGGGACATCCGCGACGCGCTGCCCAAACCGATGCTCCGCGAGGACATCATGAGCATAAACGACCTCAAAGCGGGGATGGAACTCACGGGAACGGTGCGCAATGTGGCGGATTTCGGCGTGTTCGTCGATCTCGGCGTGCATCAGGACGGGCTCGTGCATATTTCCGAGATCACCGATAAATTCATCCGCCATCCCAGCGACGTGCTCAAAGTGGGGCAGATCGTGAAGGTGCGCGTCATCGGCGTCGATCTGAAACGCAACCGCATCGCCCTGTCGATGAAGAGCGCCGATAAAAACAAGAAAAACGCTTGACATAGCGGCGGTTTTATATTAAACTTGAACTATAAATCATGGAGGTTGAAATCTGAATGGCAAGCATAAATAAAAGCGATCTGTTCGCGGAGATCCGCAAACTTCTGGCAACGCAGCTGAAAATTTCCGAAGAGGAGATCAGCGGGGAAAAGGAGATCGTCAAAGATCTCGGCGCCGATTCGCTCGACATCGTCGAAATGCTGATGACGCTGGAGGACGAGCATCACATCACCGTGCCCGACAACGAGACCGAAGGCATCAAAACCGTACAGGACGTGGTGGATCTCGTCGGCAAATACATCTGATCGGAAATATTCCTCGAAAGGGCGGCGGCAGTTTTGCCGCCGCTTCGGTTTTAAAAGGCAAGTAGCATAAAAACGGCGTCGCGGCATATATTGAATTAAGAAACGAAAAGGAGGAAAACAATGTCGTTTTTTTGCAATTTCAAATCGGATAGATGTCCGGGGCCGATCAACGGCAACCCGATGAACGGGCTTTGCGAAAAAGTCTGCATACAGGCAAAAAAGGTATTCGACGCGTGTATGCGTCAGACGCAGGAAACGGGGCTTGTTCTGAATATCGGCAACCTCAATCCGGCGAGCCCTACATATCCGCTCAATTTCGTCAGCGCCAAGAGCACGACTTCCGCGGGGATCGTTTCCAATCTCTTGGTGGAACCGCTTACGGAGCGCGAGCGCGCTTCCCGCGTGCGGGCGGATATCACCATACCCGTATCCGTCGCCTATACGGACGCCAACGGCGTCGAAGGCGCGGCGACGGCGAACGTAACGCTTACCGAGGATGTCATCCTGAACATCCCCTCGCCCAGCATCATGCCGTATACGGTGGAAGCGGTGGTTTCGCTGGTCTCGACGAAGGGGACCTATACCGATACCAACCAGTTCACCATCGACGCCTGCGTAACCGTCATCTTAAAAGTCGTGATGGAAGTGGAACTGCTCGTTCCCTCCTACGGCTATTCGGCGATCCCGCCGTGTCAGGAATACACGCAGGAAGTCTGCGCCGGATTTTTCGAACTTCCGGTTTTCCCTCAATAGAGAACGCTTTCGCGCTTTATGCGCCGCGGCGCCGCCGCGGCGCATAATTTTCGCCTTCGGCGGGCGCAATTGCTTGCTAAATCGCGGGGAAAATGATAAACTATACCCATATCGACACACTGCGGGGGCGCCGGATGAAAATTTACGCAATCAGCGATCTGCATATCTCTGCCGACGGAAACAAGCCGATGGAGGTTTTCGGCGGGAACTGGGTGGGGTATCTCGATAAGATCGCCGCGGATTGGGAAAAGAAGGTTTCCGACGACGATCTGGTGCTCATCGGCGGGGACATCAGCTGGGCGATGCGCCTTGAAGACGCCGTGAAGGATCTTTCCTTCCTTTTCTCCCTGAAAGGGAAAAAAGTCCTCATCCGCGGCAATCACGATTATTGGTGGAGCGGCATCGGCAAGGTGCGCGCCGTCCTTCCCGAAAACGTTTACGCGCTGCAAAACGACGCGATGAAGTTTTCCGATACGGTGATCTGCGGTTCCCGCGCGTGGAGCGTGCCGGGATCCCCCGATTTCGGCGAGGCGGACGAGAAGATTTACAGGCGCGAAACCGAGCGGCTGCGGCTTTCCTTTTACGCGGCGAACAAACTGCGCGGCGAAGGGGACAAGCTGATCGCGCTGATCCATTATCCGCCCTTCAACGTCCGGCGGGAAAATTCCGCTTTTACCGACCTGTTCGAACAAAATAAAGTGGACGCCGTGGTATACGGGCACCTGCACGGTTCCGTTTCCCGCGGGGACAGGCTGGTGAAGAAAAACGGCGTCGATTACTATCTCACCTCCTGCGACATGGTCGGCAACGAACTTGTGGAGATAAAATTTTAGGAGAAAACAGAATGGAAGAAGAAAAGACGACCCCGCAAACGGAGAGCGGGGAAACGGAAGAAACGCCCGCGGAGCCCGCGCGGCGGGAACGGGCGAAACGCGCCGTAACGAAGTATCTGAAAACGCTGCCCAAACGCTATTTCATCACGGCGTTTTCCGGTATGGCGCAGGGGCTTTTCTGCACGCTGATCGCCGGCACGATTTTGTCTCAGATCGGCGGCTGGATCGGCGATAACGCCTTCGGCAGAATGGTTACGGCGATCGCAAACATCGCCAAGTCGCTGATGGGCGCGGGGATCGGCGTGGGCATCGCGCAGGCGCTGGGAAAGAGCAAACTCACCGTGTTTTCCGCGGCGGTAACCGGTTTTATCGGCGCGTTTGCGGATAAGATCATGGCGGGCTCCTTTACGCTGACGGCGGGCGTGCCGGGCAATCCCATCGGCAGTTACGTCGTTACGATGTTCACGGTGGAGATCGCCACCCTTTACGCGGGGAAAACCAAACTCGACATCATTTTAATCCCCCTCGGCATGATGGTTTTATCCCTCGGCGCGATCTATGCGGCGTATCCCTTTATCTGGCTCATCGATCAGCTCGGCGTTCTCATCGCCGTCGCCACGAAAGCCACGCCCTTCGTGATGGGTATCGTCATTTCCGCAATCATGGGCATACTGCTCACCATGCCCACGTCTAGCGCGGCGATATGGGTGGCGGTGGCGTCTCCCGTCCTTACGGGGGGCAATGCGGAACAGATCGACGCCATGCTCCTCGCGGGGGGCGCGGCGGCGGTGGGGTGCGCCTGCCACATGGTCGGCTTCGCCGTGGCGTCTTTCAAGGAAAACGGCGTCGGCGGGCTGATTTCGCAGGGCATCGGCACGAGCATGCTGCAGATCCCCAACATCATGAAAAACCCCGTCATCATGGTGCCGCAGATCATTTCCAGCATCGTCTGCGGGCCGCTTTCCACATGCGTTTTCGGCTTGTATTGCGACGCGACGGGCGGCGGCATGGGCACCAGCGGGCTGGTGGGGGTGTTTTCCACCATATCCGCTTCCGTCTCGAACGGCGTGAGCGGCTGGGTGACGGGGCTGGGCATCGTCCTTTTGATGTTCGTCCTGCCGGCTGTGATCGGCTGGTTCTTTACGTGGCTTTTCGCCAAAAAGGGCTGGATCAGGGAAGGGGATATGAAACTCGACGCGTAAAAACGCCCTGCACGAAATATATCGTCTGCAAAAAACGCCTTCGGGCGTTTTTTTTGCGCGCGCGGGTTATTTCGCCGCTTTTTGGGGCATATATTCTGTTAGACAGGAGGGACGCCATGCAGGAAACGGAAAATTTGCAGAAACTCACATTGGATAATCAGCGCAAACTGTTTATGAGCGGCGTGGAATCGGTGGACGCCTTTTCCGAACGGGAGTTGAAACTCACGCTCAACGGCAGCCGCGTGCTCGTCGGGGGCGAGGGCATCAAGATCACGGCGTACAACAAGGGCAGCGGTTCGCTGTCGGCGGACGGAAAATTCACGTACATACGCTACGACGGGAAAAAAGCGCCGTTGCTGAAACGCATCTTCAAATAAAATGTTCGTCAGTTCCGGTCAGTTTTACGTATTTATCGGCTCGTTCGCCTTCGGGGTGCTCGGCGGCGCGGCAAGGTGTTTTTTCGGGGCGTTTTTCCCCGTGAAAAGCGCGCCGCTCCGCGCCGCGGCGGACGTTTTTTTCTTCCTTCTTCTGGCGGCGGCGTTCGTCGCGTTCGGCTGTTTTTACGATTTTCCTTCCGTACGGGCGTATATGTTTCTCGCGGTTTTCGCGGGAATGTGGCTTTGCGAGAAAAGTTGTGCCGTATCGGTTGCAAAAATTGCCGAAAAAGTGTACAATATAAGGAAAGCGGGAGAAAAAAGAGCCGATGAACGAAAACAAATTCAAAAGACTGGTGGCGGCGGCGACGGCGACGGCGGTCATTCTGCTGGCGATCTTGCTGTGCGTGCTCGTCTATCAGCTCGCGGCGATCAACAGAGAGCGCGCCTTGGAAAGGGAACTGGATTCCGCCATCGCGCAATACGTAGAGATGATCGAAAATAAAGAGGAAGTCGTCGCAATCAAACAGCAGCGCTGGTATATCGAACAGATCGCGCGGGAACTGGGATACCATTATCCGGAGGACGTGAAACAGTAAATGAAGTACGCGGTGTTCGATATCGGGTCCAATTCCGTGCGGGTAATGCTCAGGGAAAAGGGCGTTACGCTTTGCAAACGGCTGATCGTAACGGGGCTCGGCAGAGGATTGGAAACCGGCGGCATGATCTCCGAATCCGCGGCGGCGCGTACGCTCGCCGCGATTTCTTCGCTCAAAGCCTATGCGGAAAGCGAAGGGGCGGAAAGATTTTACGCCTTCGGCACGGCGGCGATGCGCAAGGCGGCGAACGGCGGCGCGTTTTCCCGCCGGATCGAACGGGAAACGGGTGTCGCCGCAGAGATCGTTTCCGGCGAGGAAGAGGCTTCGCTCGGGCTTTTAGGCGCCCTCGGCGGCAGGGACGGCGGCATCGTCGATATCGGCGGCGCGAGCACGGAGATCACCGTTTCCGCCGGCGGCAGACGGATCTATACGCATTCGCTCGATCTCGGTTCGGTAACGCTGACGGACGCCTGCGGGCAGAACGCGGAAAAAGCCGCGGCTCTTTGCGCGAAGAAGATCGAAGAATACGGGGCGATCCCCGCGGCGGAATATTGCGGCATCGGCGGCACGGCGACGAGCCTTGCGGCGATTGCGCTTAAACTTTCGCCTTACGATCCGGCGCGGGTACAGGGGTACGCCTTCTCCCGCGCGGAGATGCGCGCGCTGGCGGACAGGCTTTCGGCGATGTCCGTGGAAGAGCGCAGAACGCTCAAAGGGCTGCAGCCCGAACGCGCGGAAGTCATCGGCGGCGGGGCGATCCTTTTTTCGGCGATCATGGAAAGATTCGGTATGGAAAAAATCACGGTGAGCGAAAGCGACAATCTGGAAGGATACGCGCTCAGCCGTTTGGAAACAGAGGAAAAGCAATGAGCAGGAACGTCAACATCGTCAACAACATCGTTTTGCTTGCGGGCACGCTTTTGGGGATCTTGGCGGTTACCCTCGTCGGTAACGACGCCTATCCCGCAAATTTAGGGCGGTTTATTTTGTACTGCGTTCTGGGCGCGTTTTTCTGGGCGGCGGTCAACCTTGCGGTGCATGAAGCGGGGCACGTCCGCGCGGCGAAGAAAAACCGTTTCAGAGTGCTCTCCGTCAGGCTCGCATTTTTCCTCTTCACCGAGGAAAACGGCAAAAGAAAAGTCTCTTTGACGGGATACGCGGGGGAATCGGGATACACGGAGATGGTGCCGGAAGGCGCGGAGGATCTCGCCGGCCGTTTCCGCCGCATCACCCGCGCGGGCGTGTACGGGAACGTCGCGGTCCTCGCGGTTTCCGTCGTGCCGCTTTGTCTGACGGCGTATCTGCCCTTTTGGCTGTATTCGCTGTGGGCGATCTCTTTGCCGGTTTCGCTGTATTTCGTGCTGGGCAACGCGCTGCCGATGACCACGGACGGCGTTAAAAACGACGCCGCCGTGGCGGCGGGCGTGAAACGGGGCGACGCGTCCGAAAAGGTCGCCCTCGGTTTGCTGCAGATCCACGCAGGGCTCATCGAAGGCAAAAGCCCCGCGGAGATCGACGAAGCGCTCTATCTCGATTTGCCGCAACTGCCGGAGGACGATCTCAATTATCTCTATCTGCTCAACGCGCGGTATTGTTACTATCTCGATAAAGAAGATTACGAAAACGCGAAATCGGTTTCCGCCCGCCTGAAAGGGCTGCTCGATACGATGCCGAAGTGCTACCGCCCCGCGGTGCGCGCCGACCTTTTATACAACGCCTGTACTTTCGATTACGACGAAAGCGAGGCGGACAACCTTGTGGAGGACAACGAAAAATACCTCAACAAGACGTCGGACGTTACCGCTCTGCGCGTGAAAGCCGCCTATGTGCTGTACGTTTTAAAAGACGGGGCGCAGGCGGAAAAATTCATCGCCCGCGCGGAAGAACTCGCCGCCGACTGCAAGGTCGCGGGGCAGCGGAAATTTGAAGAGAAACTGCTTTTAAAAATGCGGGCGGATCTGCCCGCGGCAGAGCGGGGGGAAACCGCTCCGGAAGAAGAGCCTGTCGTCTGACGGGCGCTTTCGGTATACGAAATCCGCAAGAAAGCGCGTAAAGGCGCATAAAGAAAACGCGGCGTACCGCCGCGTTTTCTTTATGCCATGAAATCGAGGGTGGAATAGCAGTACGGGCAGATCATGTCCGTTCTTCCCGCGCACGCGGCGCACACGTTCGCGCCGCAGTTGGGGCAGATAAGCATTTCCGTTCCCGCGATCCCGCAGTTTTTACAATGCAGCATAATTTACCCTCCTCTTTCGTCCTTGTCGGCAGTATGCGCGTTTTTGCGGATTTTATACATTTTCCCCGCCCGATTTCCGGCGAAAAAACGCCGTTAAAACTATTTATAGTTTTAATATCTTTCAAAAGGCGTAAAATCGCTTTGCAAAAAGTGAAAAATATGTTATAATTTAACCGTAAAAAAGCAAGAAATCGGAGCTTTGTATGGAAGAGAAAAAAAAGGTCGAACAAAATTACGGCGAAGGGCAGATACAGGTGCTCGAAGGGCTTGATCCCGTACGGAAACGCCCGGGGATGTACATCGGTTCCACCGACGCGCGCGGGCTGCACCACCTCGTGCAGGAGATCGTGGATAACAGCATCGACGAAGCGCTCAGCGGCTATTGCGACACCATCGAGGTAACCGTCAATGCCGACGGTTCGTGCACCGTGCGCGACAACGGGCGCGGCATCCCCACGGCGATGCATCATACGGAAAAGGTTTCCGCCGTGGAAGTGGTGCTGACAAAACTGCACGCCGGCGGCAAATTCGGCGGCGGGGGTTACAAGATCTCCGGCGGTCTGCACGGCGTGGGGCTTTCGGTCGTCAACGCCCTTTCCGAATGGCTGGAAGTGGAGGTTTTCCAGAACGGGAAGCACTATAAACAGGTTTACAACCGCGGGGTGCCGCAGGCGCCGCTGAAAGTCGTCGGCGATTCTTCGGAAACCGGCACGAAGGTTACCTTCATGCCCGACGACGAGATCTTTGAAAGCGTCGTCTTTTCCTACGACACCATCAAAACCCGTCTGCGCGAACTCGCCTACCTCAACAAGGGGCTGACCATCAAACTTTCCGATCTCAGGGAAGGGCAGCAGAAAAGCGATACGTTCTATTACGAGGGCGGCATCGCGCATTTCGTGGAGGATCTCAATAAAAACCGCGAAACGCTTTTCCCCAAGCCCTTTTATTTCGACGAGTTCTTCGGCGACAACGAGATCGAGATCGCCGTTCAGTACAACGATTCCTATTCGGAAAACATCTATTCCTTCGCCAACAACATCAACACGGAGGAAGGCGGCGCCCATCTCGACGGGTTTAAGAACTCTTTGACGAAGATCATCAACGACGCGGGCAGAAACATCGGCGTGCTCAAAAACGACGACAAAGTCGCCGGCGAGGACGTGCGCGAGGGGATCTCCGCCGTCGTTTCCGTCAAACTCACCGAACCGCAGTTCGAAGGGCAGACCAAAACGAAACTCGGCAACAGCGAGATGCGGACGCTCGTCGCCCGCGCCATGACGGAGAAATTCGGCGCGTATCTCGAAGAAAACCCCGCCGTTACCAAGGAACTGCTGATGCGCTGTCTCACGGCGCAGAGGGCGCGCGAAGCCGCCAGACAGGCGCGCGAGAGCACCCGCCGCAAAGGCGCGCTGGAAAGCACCACCCTTCCCGGCAAACTGGCGGACTGCTCCGAGAAAAATCCCGAACTTTGCGAGATCTACCTCGTGGAGGGCGATTCCGCAGGCGGCAGCGCCAAACAGGGTCGCGACAGGCGCTTTCAGGCGATCCTGCCGCTGCGCGGCAAGATCCTCAACGTGGAAAAGGTGCGCGTCAACAAGGTTTTGGAAAACGAGGAGATCAAGAGCATGATCACCGCGTTCGGCGGCGGCATGCTCGAAGAGTTCGACGAAAGCAAACTCCGCTACGACCGCATCATCTGCATGACGGACGCCGATGTGGACGGCAGCCATATCCGCATTCTGCTGCTCACGTTCTTTTTCCGCTTTATGCGCCCGCTCATCGAGCACGGGCACGTTTATATCGCCCAGCCGCCCCTTTACAAGGCGACCAAGGGCAAAACGGAAAAATATCTCTATTCCGACAAGGAACTGGAAGATTACCTTGCGGAAGTGGGCAAGTGCGACATCCAGCGGTATAAAGGTCTCGGCGAAATGAACCCCGAACAGCTTTGGGAAACGACCATGAACCCCGAAACGAGGACCATGCTGAAAGTTACCATGGAGGACGCCGTCGACGCCAACGAGATGTTTTCCGTTTTGATGGGCGAAAAACCGGAACTCAGGCGCGCATTCATCGAACAGAACGCGAAACTCGTCGCCGATCTGGACGTATAAGAGGGAGTACGATCGAAAAATGGCTAAAAAAGAAACCAACGCGGAACTGACTTCCGCATTCAAAGACACGCTGGCGAAAAGCACCATCATCAACAGGGAAGTCGAAGAGGAACTCAAAAAGTCCTTCATCGCCTACGCGATGGCGGTCAACGTTTCCCGCGCCATACCCGACGTGCGCGACGGGCTGAAACCGGTGCACCGCCGTATTCTGTACGCGATGCACGACATGGGGCTTTACAACGACAAGGGCTATAAGAAGTGCGCCAAGATCGTCGGCGAAGTGCTCGGTAAGTTCCACCCGCACGGCGACAGTTCCGTGTACGACGCCCTCGTGCGCCTCGCGCAGGATTTTTCCATCAATTTTCCCCTTGTGGACGGGCACGGCAACTTCGGTTCGGTGGACGGCGATCCCGCCGCGGCATACCGCTACACCGAGGCGCGCCTTTCCAGACTGTCGGCGGAAATGCTCCGCGACATCGAAAAGGAAACGGTGGATTTCTACCCCAACTTCGACGATACCGAAATGCAGCCCGTCGTGCTGCCTTCCCGTTTCCCGAACATCCTCGTCAACGGATCGGACGGCATCGCCGTCGGCATGGCGACCAACATCCCGCCGCATAATCTTTCGGAGTGCGTCGACGGCTGTATCGCCGTGCTCGACAATCCCGAGATCACCGTGGACGAACTGATGCAGTACATTCCCGCCCCCGATTATCCCACCGGCGCGGTGCTGATGGGGCGCGCGGCGATCAGGCAGGCGTACAGAACGGGGCGGGGCGGCATCGTGCTCCGCGCGAAGAGCGAGATCGAGGAGTTCGCCAACGGAACGCGCGAGCGCATCGTGGTGACGGAACTTCCCTATCAGGTCAACAAGGCCTTGCTCATCAAGAGCATCGCCGACCTCGTCAAGGACAAGAAGATCGAAGGCATTTCCGACGTGAAGGACGAATCCGACCGTTCGGGCATGCGCATCGTCATCGATCTGAAAAAGGACGTCAACGCGCAGGTCGTGCTCAACACCCTCTATAAACACACCAATTTGCAGGTGAAAAACGGCATCATCATGCTCGCCCTCGTGGACGGCGAGCCGAAGGTGCTCAACCTGAAAGAAGTGCTCGAACATTACCTCGCGCATCAGGAATCGGTTATCGTGCGCCGCACGAAATACGACCTCGCCAAAACGGAAGAGCGCGAGCACATCGTCAAAGGGCTGGTCATCGCGCAGGCGAATGTGGACAGGGTCATCGAGATCATCAAAACCAGCAAAGATTCCGCCGAGGCGATGGCTTCGCTGATGAGCGAATTCGAACTCAGCGAAAAGCAGGCGAACGCCATTTTGGAAATGAAACTGCGCCGCCTCACCGCCCTCGAAGTGGATAAATTGAAGGAAGAACTGGTGGAACTCGACCGCATCATCGCCGATCTGAAAGACATTCTGGCGAACGAAAGCAGGGTCAAGGAGATCGTCAAGGCGGATCTTCTCAACATCCGCGAAAAATATCCTTCGCCGCGCAAAACGGAACTTTCCTACGATTACGGCGAAATCGACATCGCCGATCTCATCGAAAAGGAAGATATCGTCATCAGCATGACGCATTCCGGTTACATCAAACGCCTGCCGGTATCGGAATACCACACCCAGCGCCGCGGCGGCAAAGGGATCACCGCGCACAAGCCGAAGGAAGAGGACTTCATCGAGAATATGTTCGTTTCCTCCACGCACGACGATATTCTGTTCTTCACCAACAGGGGCAAGGTGTACAGCATCAAGGGTTATGAGATCCCCGAGGCGCAGCGGACGGCGCGGGGCAGAGCCATCGTCAACCTCATTCAACTCGGCGAAAACGAAAAAGTACAGGCGGTCGTACCGCTGAAAGAGGGCACGGAAGGCTATATCGCCATGGCGACGAAGCGCGGGCTCATCAAAAAGACGGCGCTTACGGAATTCGCCAGCATCCGGAAAGTGGGCAAGATCGCCATCAGCATCG
This sequence comes from uncultured Clostridia bacterium, assembly GCA_944363555.1. GTDB lineage: Bacteria > Bacillota > Clostridia > Christensenellales > Borkfalkiaceae > UMGS775. The sequence continues at coordinate 14,137 of CALVUL010000033.1, read as the reverse complement.
TCGAGGGGGACGAACTCATTTCCGTGCAGCTGACGGGCGGGCATGACGAGATCATCATGGCGTCCCGCGAAGGCAAATGCATCCGTTTCAACGAGGAGGACGTCCGCCCGATGGGGCGCGGCGCGCAGGGCGTTAGGAGCATGAACCTCGGCGCGGACGACAGGCTCGTCGATATGGCGGTCATCAAACCGGAATGCGAGGTCATCACCATCACCGAAAACGGCTACGGCAAGCGTTCCGATATCGAAGATTACCGCTTGCAGCAGCGCGCCGGCAAGGGCATCAAAGCGGGCGTATTCAACGAAAAGACGGGTAAACTCGTCAATCTGAAACTCGTCGGCGAGGACGAGGACGTCATGATCATCGCGGACAGCGGCATCATCATCCGCGTGGCGGCGAAGGACATCAGCAAGATCGGGCGCAATACGCAGGGCGTGCGCGTGATGAAACTCGGCGAAGGCAAAGTCGCCGTGGTCGCGGTAACGCCGCACGGCGAAGAAAAGGAAGAGGAGGGCGAAGAAGGCGCCGAAACGGAGAACGCCGAAAACGGCGCGGAAACTTTCGTCGCTGCCGAACCTGCGGACGGCGAAACGCCTGCGGAAGAATAAAAGAACCCGCCCTGCCGTAACCGTAATTCCCATAGGGAATTTAGGGGGAAGAGCGGGCATAGGAAAAGGCTCGGCAAAAAGCCGAGCCTTTTCCTATTGCTTTCGCGCGGACGGACGGGGCTGCTTACGGCATGCCGAGATATTTTGCCGTCTTGATAAAATCGGTTGTCATCTTTCGCTTGTTTTTGCTATAATGACTGTAATCGTACTTTTCCGTCAGGGCGTTTTTCATAAAATAACGCCGCCCCGCGGCTTTTGCCGCGGGGCGGGTTCGTATTTGCTGGTTTTTTATTCGGATATTTTCACGATGGTATCGTAAATCTTTTCGTTTTTGGAAAGTTTTTCCGCCGCTTCGGCGAACAGCGCGGGCACGTCGGCATAAGCGCATTCCTTCGTCTGCAATTTTTTCAGATTGCACGCCTTGTTGGCGATCAGGTTGATGCTGGAGGATATGTATCCGTACCCGATGTTGATAAAGTGCAGAATCAGTTGTTTTTTCACCGCGCTCGCATAGGAGAAAGACGTGTTTTTCCCCGAAAGTCCGGTGAAAGCCACGTGCGCGTTGTAGCCCGCCAGCATAAACGCCGTTTTCGGCGGAATATCGCTGTCGGAAACGTAAACCACGCTTTTCGCCATTCTGCCGCCGGTGATGGAGGATACTTCCTTCTGCCAGTTATCGTCCTTGCCGAGGGTGTAGTAAACGCCGCAGTTTTTGGCGCATTGCAGGTTTTCTTCGTCGTAATCGAGGAGGATGGGCACCGCCTGATAATAGATCAGCAACTGGGAAAAGACGTTGCCGAAGTTGTTCGCGCCGATCACGGCGATGTGATCGCCTTTCTGCACGTCCAGTTTGTCGATGATGGACAAAGAAAGAGAGATGTGTTCGATGAACAGCGCGTCGTTATCGGAAACGCTTTCCGGCAGATAGTAGAGGTTCGAAGATTCCGTGGTAACGAAATTTCTTAAAAAGCCGTTGAAATTTTCACCGGCGATCTGTACGTCGGAACATTTGCCGGCGTCGTTGTTGTTGCAGTTGAAGCATTTTTTGCAGGGAACGATGGGGCTGATATAGACCCTTGTACCCTGTTTCAGGTCGAAAAGGTTCTGCCCGGGCTCGCTCACGATGCCGATGCCGTAAGAGCCGGCGACTTTCTGCGGTTCGCCTTTGACGAAGTGCAGCGCGTCGTTTAAGGTGACGAGCGCTTTGGTTACCATCACTTTGGTTTCGGTGGTAACGTCAAAGGATTCTTCGATGGTCTTGTCCTCGATTTTTTCAGGGGCAGTGATGTGCCAACCTTGCATATAACCTCCCGAAACGGCGGGAAACGTTTGGAAAAATCCCGCCCTTCCGCAGTGTATAGTATACTCCAAACGGCAAAATAATGCAAGCAAAACGCGCCACTAAAAAATTTTTCGGCATACGCGCTCAAATTCTTGACTTAACCGGAAAAATATTATATAATCTTTTAGAAAACGGCACAGGGCGGGGGTCTTCGGCGTCGCCCGTTTCCAAAATACGAAAAGGAGTGATCTTATGAAAAAGGACGTGCATCCCAATTACCACGAGGTAACGGTCGTATGCGCCTGCGGCGAGACCTTCAAAACGGGTACGACGAAAAATACCGATACGATAAAAGTTGAAATATGCAGCAAATGTCATCCGTTTTTCACGGGCAAGCAGAAACTTGTAGACACCGGTGGTCGTGTGGATAAATTCAATAAAAGATACGGTATTGAAAAGCAATAACCACGAAACAAAATCGGCTTTAAGGGTAAGTTTTACGCTTGAAGCCGTTTTTTTTAACCGAAATCGGGAGTTTTTTCGTTGAAAAACAAGAAAAAGGCAAAAAAGACCTCCGTCGGCGGGCAGGCGGTGATGGAAGGGGTGATGATGCGCGGCAGAAGCGCGATGGCGACCGCCGTTCGGGATGCCGACGGCATTATCCGCATCGAAAGCGAGCGGCTCACGCCGCCGGAAAAGCGGAGCAAGTTCGTCAAAGCGCCGGTGATCCGCGGCGTCGTCAGTTTCGTTTCTTCCTTGGTAACGGGGATGAAGACCTTGATGCGCTCCGCCGAAGTGTTCGGCGAAGGCGAGCCGAGCCGGTTTGAAAAATGGATGGCGAAGAAATTTAAGATCAACGTGATGAGCGCCGTTCTGTTCCTTTCCGCACTCCTCGGCGTCGCGCTCGCGGTGGGGCTGTTCATCGTTCTGCCGCAGCTTGCGCGCCGCGGCATAGAACTCCTCGTCGGCGGCGGGTTCGCTTTCGGCGTTCTGGCGAAAAATTTCATCGAGGGCGGCTTTAAGATCCTCATTTTCGTGGGGTATATCCTGCTCATCTCTTTGATGAAGGACGTAAAGCGGCTTTTCATGTACCACGGCGCGGAGCATAAAACGATCTCCTGTTACGAAAAGGATCTGCCCCTTACGCCGGAAAACGCAAGGACGTGTTCGCGCATACACGATCGGTGCGGCACCACGTTCATGGTGTTCGTCATCGTCATTTCCATATTGGTGTTCGCCCTCGTCGAATCGCTGTTCGCGCTCTACGGCATGGCGGTGGAAAAGATCTGGCGCGTCCTGCTGAAGATCGCGCTGCTGCCCTTTGTCGCGGGCGTTTCCTACGAACTTTTGAAAGGGCTTGCGAAAACCGATTCCAAAATCGTTCTGCCCTTGAAATGGCCGGGCATGCTGCTGCAGAAAATCACGACGAGGGAGCCGGACGACGACATGCTGGAAGTGGCGATCGCCGCCTTTGACAAGGTGATGGCGATGGACGCCGATCCTTCTTTGCCGGCGGAAAAATTCGTCGTGCCGAAAAAACGCGGGGAAGTTACCGCGGAAGTGAAAAAACGCCTTGCGGCGGGCGGTATAGAAGAGGGCGCGGAAGCGGAATGGATCGTATCGCTGACCCTCGGCGTCAAGCGGAGCGAGGTTTATTCCGACGACCTCGTTACCCCGAAAAACATCGACAGGATCGCCGCGCTCACGGATCGGCGGCTGAGCGGCAGACCGCTTTGGTACTGCGTGGGCGATACGGAATTTTACGGTTACAAGATCAAAACCGACGAGCGCGCGCTCATTCCGCGGTGCGAAACGGAAGAACTCGTCGAACGCGCGTTGAAACGGATCGCGCCCGAAAGCGAAGTGCTCGATCTTTGCACGGGCAGCGGCGCGATCGCCGTCGCGGTGCAAAAAAAGAGCGGGGCGAAGGTTACCGCCGCCGATATTTCGCCGGACGCACTCGCGCTGGCGCGGGAGAACGGCGCGGCAAACGGGGCGGAGATCGAATGGATCGAAAGCGATCTTTTTTCCGCGCTGGAAGGCAGAAAATTCGACGTTATCGTCAGCAACCCGCCCTATATCAAAAGCGGAGATATAGCGGGGCTGCAGCGGGAAATCAGGGATTTCGAGCCGCTTATCGCCCTCGACGGCGGCGCGGACGGGCTGGATTTTTACCGCCGCATCGCAAAGGACGCGCCCGCGCACGTCAAGGCGGGCGGCGCGCTGTTTTTGGAGTGCGGGGAAACGCAGGCGCAGGCAGTCGCCGCGCTGTTTGAAAACGCCGAGATATTTACGGATTTAGAGGGTAAGGAGCGCATCGTAAAGGCGGAATTTTAATGTTTAAGAAACTCGACAAAATGCTGGAAAGATATGAAAAACTGACGCAGCTTACCGGCGATGCGGAAGTCATCGCCCGCATGGACGAATGGAAGGGTTATTCCAAGGAACTTTCCGACATGCAGGAGACCGTCGATAAGTATCTGGAATACAAGAAGGCGCTTGCCGATCAGTCGGCGGCGAAGGAACTTCTGGAAACGGAAACCGACAGGGAAATGCGGGATATGCTTTCCGAAGAGGTCTACGCCTGTAAGGACAGGCTGGAAAAGATCGCGGCGGAACTCAGGATCCTGCTCGTTCCCAAGGATCCCGACGACGATAAAAACGTCATCGTGGAAATCCGCGGCGGCGCGGGGGGAGAAGAGGCGAGCCTTTTCGGCTACGAACTGTACAGGATGTATCTCAAATATGCCGAAAAAAACCGTTGGAAATGCGAGGAACTCGACAGCAACGTGACGGAACTCGGCGGCATGAAGGAAGTCGTGTTTTCCATCGCCGGAAAGGGCGTTTACAGCAAACTCAAATACGAAAGCGGCGTGCACCGCGTGCAGCGCGTGCCGGAAACGGAGTCGCAGGGCCGCATACACACCTCCACCGTAACGGTCGCCGTCCTGCCCGAGGCGGAGGACGTGGAAGTCAATATCGACGAAAAAGATCTGAAAATCGATACGCTGCGATCCAGCGGCGCGGGGGGGCAGCACGTCAACAAGACGGAATCGTGCATCCGCATGACGCATCTTCCCACGGGGATCGTGGTGCTCTGTCAGGACGAGCGTTCGCAGACGAAGAACCGCGAAAAGGCGATGCGCATCATGAAAAGCCGCCTTTACGATTACTATCAGAGCAAATATCAGAAAGAATATTCCGACAACCGCCGTTCGCAGATCGGTACGGGGGATCGGTCGGAGCGCATCAGAACGTACAATTTTCCGCAGGGAAGGGTAACCGATCACCGGATCGGGTTTACGCTTTACACCCTTGAATCGTTTATGCTCGGCGATCTCGACGAAATGGTGAACGCCCTGCAGATCGCGGACAGGGAGGCGAAACTCGCCGCGGGTAACGACGAAGAATAAAAACGAGAGAAGGAGAACAGATATGGAAGCAACCAAAAGAGTGAAGAACATCGCGCCCTCGCTTACGCTGGAGATCACGGCGAAAGCCAAAAAGATGAAGGCGGAAGGCATTTCCGTTATCGGATTCGGCGCGGGAGAACCGGATTTCAATACCCCCGATTACATCAACGAGGCGGCGAAAAAAGCCATCGACATCGGCTTTACGAAATATACGCCCGCGTCCGGCATGCCGGAACTGAAAAAAGCGGTGTGCGCGAAATTCAAAAAGGATAACGACCTCGATTATACGGAAGATCAGATCGTTATCTCTTCCGGCGCGAAAAGTTCTCTTTATCACGCCATCGAGGCGATCGTGGAAGAGGGGGACGAAGTTTTGCTGCCTTCGCCGTACTGGCTCACCTATCCCGAACTCATCGCCCTTGCCGGCGGCAGAACGGTGTACGTTCCCGCCGCGAAAGAGCAGGGCTATAAAGTTACCGCGGACGATTTAAGAAGGGCGGCGACGGCAAAGACCAAAGCCCTCATTTTCAACTCGCCCAACAACCCCACGGGGGCGGTGTACACCAAAGAGGAAATCGCGGCGATCGCAAAATTCGTCGAAGAGAGCGGCATCTACGTGATTTCCGACGAGATCTACGAAAAACTCGTTTACGGCGGGGCGAAGCACTATTCCATTGCGCAGTTCGGCGAGAAGGTGAAGGAGCAGACCATCGTCGTCAACGGCGTTTCCAAGACCTATTCGATGACGGGCTGGCGCATCGGCTATCTCGCCGCGCCGAAAAATATCGCCAAAGCCATCGGCAGCATGCAGTCCCACACGGCGAGCAATCCCTGCTCCATCGCGCAGTATGCCACCGTGGCGGCGCTTTCCGGCGGGGAGGATTTCATCGAGAAGATGAACAAAACCTTCGACGAACGGCGCAGATACATGTATAAACGGCTTTGCGGGATGAAGGGCGTCGCGTGCGCCGAACCGCAGGGCGCGTTTTACGCGTTTGCCGATGTTTCCGCCCTTTACGGGAAAAGTTTTGAGGGCGAAACGATCGAAACGTCGATGCAGTTCGCTTCCGCCGCGCTGAAAAAAGGGGTGGCGCTCATCCCGGGCGTCGCGTTCGGGGACGACAAGTCGGTACGCCTTTCCTACGCCATTTCGATGGAGGATATCAAAGAAGGGCTGGATCGCATGGAACGGTTCATCGACGAACTGAAATAAAGGAGCGTTATGATAGAATTCAACAAAAACAAGAACGTTTTGCAGGAAAAAACCTACGAATACGAATTGCAGGACGTCGCCGAACCCCAGCTTTTCAGGGATATGTTCGAATATACCGGCGTTCCGAAAGTCATCTTCAACTTCCGCAACGTGCCGATGAATCCGCCTTCGGAGATCTGGATCACGGATACCACTTTCCGCGACGGGCAGCAATCCACTTCGCCGTTTACGGTGAAACAGATCGTGGATCTGTTCAAACTGATGTCCCGCCTCGGCGGGCCGAAAGGGCTGATCAGACAGTCGGAATTTTTCCTGTACTCCGAAAAGGACAGGAAGGCGGCGGAAGCATGTATGGAACTCGGACTGGAATTTCCGGAAGTTACCAGCTGGATCCGCGCCAACAAGAAGGATTTCGAACTCATCAAACAGATGAACATCAGGGAAACGGGCGTTCTGGTGAGTTGTTCGGATTACCACATTTTCAAAAAGATGAATTTAACGCGCAGGCAGGCGCTCGATAAATACCTCGGCATCGTCAAGGACGCGCTGGACGCGGGGGTAAGGCCCCGCTGCCATTTCGAGGACATCACCCGCGCGGACTTCTACGGTTTCGTCGTGCCGTTCGCGTCCGAATTGATGCGCCTTTCCAAGGAAAGCGGCATCCCCATCAAGATCCGCGCCTGCGATACCATGGGCTTCGGCGTAACCTATCCCGGCAGCGCGCTGCCGCGGAGCGTACAGGGCATCATCTACGGGCTGAATTATTATTCCGGCGTGCCTTCCGAACTTTTGGAATGGCACGGGCATAACGATTTTTACAAGGTGGTTACCAACGCCACAACCGCGTGGCTGTACGGATGCGCCGCCATCAACTGTTCGTTGCTCGGCATCGGCGCAAGGACGGGCAACTGCCCGCTCTAAGCGATGGCGATCGAATACGAATCCATCCGCGGCACCAACGACGGGATGGATTTCACCGCCATTACCGACATCGCCGAATATTTCGAAAAGGAGATCGGCTATGTGATCCCGCCGCGCACGCCCTTCGTCGGCAGGAGTTTTAATTCCACCCGCGCGGGCATTCACGCCGACGGCATGCTGAAAGACGAGGAAATTTACAATATTTTCGATACGAAAAAGATACTGAACCGCCCGATGCACGTTTCCATCAACAACGCCAGCGGGCTTGCGGGCATCGCTTATTGGATCAACGAATATTACGATCTGCCCGAGGAACACAAGATCGCAAAGACCGAACCCGTCGTGGCGAAGATCAAGGAAATGATCGATAAACAGTATGAGGACGGTCGCTGCAGCGTTCTCGGCGACGAGGAACTCGACGGCATGGTCATGATGGTGGATAAAGATTTTCACAAACAGCTGCTCATCTGGGGGCAGTAAAATATACCGCTATCGAAAAGCACGCTTCGCCGTGCTTTTTGCATTTTAAAATCCCGCGGAAAAATTTTTAAAAAGCATTGCAATTTGCGCGCGGCTGTTATATAATGGTGGCAACGGAGAAAAACAGGGAGAAAATGCATGAATTTTTCTTTTCGCTGCGACGGGAGGCCCGTTGCGAAAGCCGACCTCGCCGTCGTTTTTTCACAGGGCGGGGAAACGGTTTACGCATACGGAAATCTGCGCATCGCACAGACGGAAAAACGCTTTGAAAACGGCGCGGCGTATTCGCTGCTGCGTTTTGAAAATACCGGCGGAAAAAACAGCAGTGTGCTTTCCGAGATCTGCGATATCGACGAAATCGTACCGCTTGGTTTTGCGGACGAATTTCTGCCGGCAGGTTATCACGACGTTTCAAAATCCGGCGTTTCCAAATTGATCTATACCCGCGGCGCGGTCCTTAATATGCCGGAATACGAGCACGTCGGCGAGCCGCTCTATGCAGGAGGAAATCATTTTACGCCGACCGGCGGCCGTTCCTGCCGCAATATCGCGCCTTTTTTCGAAGCCGATAACGGAATGGGGCGCGGTGTGCTGCTCGCCGTCGGCTGGACGGGGCAGTGGTTCGCGCATTTTCAGAAGGAAGGTGAAAATATTCATATCCGCGCGGGGGTGGACGGGCTTTCTTTTTACCTGAAACCGAAGGAAAAAATCCGTACGGCTTCCGTTTTGCTTTTGCCGTATGACAACGGCACGGCGGCTGCGCATAACGCTTTCCGCCGCGTTATGGTTGAGCACTTTTCCGTATATCCGAACGAAAAACTCGGTAATCCGCCCCTCTCCATGCAAACTTGGGGCGGGGCAAAGAGCGAGTTCTTAAAACAGCAGATACAAAAAGCCGATGCGGAAAAACTCGGTTTCGAATATTTTTGGGTGGACGCGGGCTGGTACGGAAATTATGAAGAGTATTGTCCCGACGAATTTGTCGGTAAATGGGGAAATTATACCGGCGACTGGCAAGTGAACCGCCGCGTGCATCCGGGGGGATTGAAAGACGTTTTCTCGCTTGCGAAAGAAAAGGGAATGAAAGGGCTTTTGTGGTTTGAGCCGGAGCGGGTCTGCAAATGTTCCGAATTTTATAAAAACCACAGGGAAATGGTGCTTGAATGCAAGGCGGATAGTTGGAATTCCCTCCTGAATCTCGCAAAGGACGAAGTGAAAGAGTTCATGTTGGAAACGATTTCCCGCTATATCGAGGAACTCGGGTTATCCTGCTATCGGCAGGACTTCAATTTCGACCCTCTTCCGTTTTGGGACGAGGCGGACGAAGAGGGGAGAAAGGGGATCACGCAAATTCGCTATATCACAGCGCTTTACGAAATTCTCGATACGTTGCGGGCGCGTTTTCCTCATCTCGTCATCGATAACTGCGCCTCAGGGGGCAATCGTATCGACATCGAAATGTGTTCCCGCTCCATTCCGCTCTGGCGCAGCGATACCAACTGCGATTTCGATTTCAACGCCGATTACGCGCAGAATCAGCAGGTCGGGCTTTCCGCATGGGTGCCTTATCACGGCTGCGGCACATCGCGTTTTGTCGACGACGTCTATAAGTTCCGCAGCTGTCACGGTGCGGCTTTGGCAAGCAATTTTCTCGGTTACGAAGCCTTCGGAACGGCGCCTTACGATTTTGATACGGTGCGTTTTCTGCTCGACGAATATAAGTCCGTCCGCCATCTTTTTGCAAAGGACTTTTATCCTGTATTCGGCGCGCCTCTCGATTCGTACGCATGGTCCGGTTGGCAGTTTCACGATTCCGAAACGGAGGAAGGCGTCGTAGAGGCGTTCCGCCGGCCCAATGCGCTGCAAGACAGCGCGACGGTGTATCTCGGCGGATTGAAGGACGATGCGTCTTACGAATTTTTCAACTCCGATACCAAGGAAAAATTCGTTTACAGCGGAAAAATATTGAACAGCGAAGGCTTTACCGTCGTATTGAAAAATCGCCGATCGTCGGCGCTGTTCCGATACAAAGCGTTAAAGGAGAAAAACCGTGGATATCAGAAAAATCGATAAAAACTTTCTGCAAAACGCCGCCGTGCCGGAAGGCACCGTCTTTTACGGCGTAACCGAGCCGCCTTTTTCCCTTTACGGCGTGTTTTACGAAGAAAAAGACCGCCGTTTTCTGCGCATGCCGCAAAAGATTGCCGACGAGGTGAATTCGGGCGTCGGCGTGCTGTGCCGCAACACTTCCGGCGGGCGCGTCAGGTTTTCCACGGATTCGGCGCACCTCACCCTTGCCGCGAAATACGGCGTTTTGAACAAGATGACGCACATGCCGCTTTCGGGCAGCGGCGGGTTTGCCCTTTGCGAAAACACGGAAAAGGGGGAGATATTCCTCTGTTCGCTCTTTCCCGATTTTTCGGAGGAGACGGGATTTGTCCGCACCGTGCCCCTTGCGGGAAAGGGGATGCGCAATTATACGATCTATTTCCCCCTGTATAACGACGTAAACGATCTCGCCCTCGGGTTCGTCGCCGGCGCGCGCGTCGGAAAAGGCGCGCCTTATCGCCCGATCAAACCCGTTGTCTATTACGGTTCTTCCATCACGCAGGGGGGATGCGCCAGTCGGGCGGATACCGATTATCAGGGCTTTATCTGTAAACGCAACAACGTCGATTTCATCAATCTCGGCTTCAGCGGCAACGCCAAAGGGGAAGAGCGCATGGCGGATTACCTCGCAACCCTCGATTGCAGCGCGCTGGTGATCGATTACGATCATAACGCGCCGAGTGCGGCTTTTTTGCGGGAAACGCATTGTAAATTTTACGAGCGGTATCGGAAACAGCGCCCCGATACGCCCGTCGTATTCGTATCAAAACCGAATTATTATCGGGATCCCGACGCGCCCGAACGGCTGAAGATCATCCGCGAAACTTACAAAAAAGCGCTGGCGGCGGGGGATAAGGTGTATTTCGTCCACGGGAAAAGCCTTTTCGGCAAAGAATGGATGAACTGCGAAGTGGACGGCTGCCATCCCACCGATTACGGATTTTACAGGATGTCGCTGGCGATCGGCAGGGCGCTGGATCGGATCCTGCGCTGAAAACGTGGCAACGAAAAAGCGCCGCCGCGCGGAAAACCGCGCGGCGGCGCCTTGATTTATACGTTAATTTTGCTTTTCAAACTGTTTCGGCGTGATGTTTGTGTGCTTTTTGAATTGCCGTATGAAATGGAACACGTTCTGATAGCCCGTTATCTCGGCAACTTCCGCCACGGTATACCGATGGGTGCCCAAAAGGGTCTTTGCGATGCGTATGCGCAGCGAAATGATGTCCTGAATGGGGGAGATGCCGAAGAGTTTTTTATAAAGTTCGAAAAAGCGCGCCTTGTTGAGGTTGGCGGCCTGCGCCATATCGTCCACATTCCAGTCTTTTTGCGGATGCGAATAGATGGCTTTGCGGATCTCGCAGAAAGTATTTATGATTTTGTCGTTGTATTCGGGGGAATCGCTGTTCACGTCCCTGCAAAGGCTCAGAAAGATCTGTTCCGCATAAATGCGCACCGCGTTTCCCGCGAATTTGCGGGGGCGGAAGAATTCGTCGTCGATACATTCGAAAAGGCGGAGGATGTCTTTCGTACAGGATTCGGAAGGGTAATAGATTTTATCGGAGGAAAGTCCGTAAAGATCGAGCAATTGTTCTACGGAATCGCCCGTAAAGGAAAAGCGTTCGAAATACACGTCCCCCATATTGCAGTCCATGGCTTGCGGGGACTGCGGTCCGTAGATGAGGATCGCGTTGCGTTTTGTGGTAACGTTCGTGCCGTTGACGAGAATCGTGACAGGGTCGAAAAGATGGATAAAATTGTATTCGCCCGTTCCCTTCATATTGGTATATCGGACCCCGTGTTTGGTTAAACTCTTTTTTCTGACGTTCGTTACTATCATTTTTTATGCCCGAATAAACATCGATTGGTAAAATTCCGTTGCGCTTTAATGATTTTATAATTAAATCCAACGATTATAGTATATCATCGTTTTAAGGAAATTTCAATGATTTTGCATAAAAAAGTCTGAAAATTCGGGTTTTTTGCGCTTTTTGGGGCGCCCGTCAACGGTTTTTATTGTTTTTTGAGGAAAAATAGTCGTCGTCCGTCAGGGCGTATAATTTCACGTCGACAAAATTGCCGGCGTTATCGAGGGCGTTTTTGCGCAGCAGCCCTTCTTCTTTAAACCCGCATTTGGCGAGAACTCTTCCGGATTTCGGGTTATCGACAAAATGCGCGCCCGAGACCCGCGCCGCGCCGACGGTTTCAAAAAAGTGTTTTAAAACGGCGTTTACCGCTTCGGGAATTATGCCGCGGCCCCAATATTTTTTCGACAGACAATAGCCGACGGAAAAGGAACGAAGCCTGTCGTTCACGGAAACCGCGCCCGCGGAGCCGATCGGCTCTCCGTTTTCCTTCCACACGATGCACCAATCGTAAAAGTCGGGGGAAAGGTATTTTTCTTCGAGTCCTTTTAGGTAAGCGCGCACGTCGTCCGCGCGGGAATATTCCTTCCACGGAAGATATTTCGTAACGTCCGGATCCGCCGCCCAGTTTTCAAACATCGGCGCGGCGTCCTCGGCGGTAAAACGCCTGAGAATCAGTCTTTCGGTTTCCAAAGCGATCGTGCCGGTATGCCGCATCGTCGTCCTCCTGTAACGGTTTACATTATTATATTATAAATTTTACAAAAAATAAAGCGAAATCCCTCAATAAAGGTTGACAAAATTCTTTGGAGCGATTATAATAAGTAAAGATCGAACGGGGTGTAGCGCAGTTTGGTAGCGCGCTTGAATGGGGTTCAAGAGGTCGAAAGTTCAAATCTTTTCACTCCGACCAAAAACGCGGTTTTTCGTCAGATTTTCACGGGAAACCGCGTTTTTTTATACATTTTTCCCCCCGAAGTGGTCAAACGCGAAAATTTTATTTTGCCGCGGTGTCTGAAAAAGGTGTCAAAAAAACGCTTGTTTATCATTGATTTACTTACGTTTTTTTCTTCGCTTTCGGGTGTCAGATCGGAAAATGCGCCGAAAATCTGCGGGATTTTGCTCTGTATGTACTCATCCTGCGCGTCGATATAGACCTGCTGCGTCGTTCTCCGGAACGGGTACTGTCCGGAAACCCGCGCGCGTTTTCGCCTTCCATAAACCCGATGATTTTTTCCAGTTCCCGCAGCGCGGCGTATACCCGCTCTAAAATAAAATCCGCCATATTTACCCCGATTTATGTTCGGGAATAGTATAACGGATTTTTTTAACTTTGACTTAATAGCGTTTTACAATGTAGGATTTTCCTACATTGTACAAAAAAATTAGTTTAATTTGCGCATATTTTACGAAATTTTTCACATAACCGTTGACAAACGACATAATATGCTTTAAAATATAATCAGGAGGTGAAAGCCATGGCTGAATTTAACAATCTCAATATCCGCGTGGATCGTTCGCTCAAAAACGACGCGGAAGCCGTGTTCGACGAGTTCGGGCTGACGATGACGACCGCCGTTACGATGTTTTTGAAACAGGTCGTGCGCGAGCGGGGCATCCCTTTCGATCTGCATCTCGATAAGCCTAACGCGGAAACGCTGGCGGCGCTCGAAGAGCTGAAACAGATGAAAGCGAAAAAGAAGAGCGCGAAGATCTTCGACAATGTGGAAGATCTCCTTGCGGATCTGAAGGCTGGCGGCGATGAAGTATAGAATAGAGGCGACCAACAGATTCCGCAAAGACTATAAACTCGCAATGAAACGCGGTTTTAAGATCGAACTGCTCGACGACGTGATCCGCAAACTCGCGGCGGGGATCCCCCTGCCGGAAAAAAACAAAGATCACGCGCTCACGGGCAACTTTATCGGATTCAGAGAGTGCCATATCGCGCCCGATTGGCTGCTCGTTTACAGTATCGAGGAGCAGGAACTTATGCTCTATCTGCTGCGAACGGGCACGCATTCCGATTTGTTTTAACGAAAAGCTCCGAATGATTTCGGGGCTTTTTTGCCGACGGGGCGGTTTTTGCGCGCGGCATGAAAAGGGCGGCGGCTTTTGCGAAGGGGTTCGGCGGCGTGTTGTTTTTTCGATTTTTTGCAATTTTCTTTTGTGCGTTTTTTCTTTGAAAATCGTAAAAATTTTTTGTATAATTTTAACATTTAATGCAGCGTGCAGAATATAATACTATT